>JAYVVO010000536.1:0-2937 GCA_043786955.1 Saprospiraceae bacterium | reverse complement strand
AAAAAATTGAATCCTGTGGATTCTGATTATAAATTAAAATTAGTAGGTTAATAAAAATTAAAAACTTTTATAATTTTACTATAAAAAATTGAATCCTGTGGATTCTTATTATAAATTAAGTTTAGTGGTTTAATAAAAATTAGACATTACTATATTTTTTTTGCAAAATTATTTTAAAACAGTTAAATTTTTCACAAAGATGAAACAAGTTTTGTTTTTCAGTCTTTTCATTCTTGGATTAGCGTTCGCAGTTCCTGCGCAAGCGCAAAAATTAGCCATCGTTGATATCAACCAAGTGCTTAACACTTTGCCTGAATATAAGCAGGCACAAGATAATTTAGATAAAATGGCGCAGCGTTGGCGTTCCGAAATTGCGCAACAACAAGATGCTATCAAAGGAATGTACAGTAAGTATCAAGCAGAACAAGTTTTACTGAATGACGATGCGCGCAAAACACGAGAAGAAGAAATTGTCGCTAAAGAACGCGATGTACGCGAAAATCAGCGCGCTAAATTCGGACCAGAAGGCGAACTATTTAAAAAACGTCAAGAAATGGTAAAACCCATTCAGGATAAAATTTACGCTGCTATCGAGCGTTTCGCTGCCGATCGCGGTTACGATTTAATTCTCGACAAAAGCAGTTCAGCAGGTATCATTTTCGCCAATTCAACCTACGACAAAACACAACTCATTATCGAAATGGTAAAAAAATCGTAGCAGACTAAAAACTCTGCGCTAAATTTATTATTTTCGCACCGTTTTTGAAAAGAATAGTTTTTTCGATATTCACTAAACATTTTTAATCGTTTTAATTTTCACACAAACTTTTTTCAATTCATGAAATTTATTTTCAGTTTTATAATCGCCGCGTTTTTGTCGCAAGCTGTTATGGCGCAAGCACCCACAGCAAGCGCAACGCAAAAAATTGGCTACCTTAATACACAAGCTATTTTAGCCGATATGCAAGAAATGAAATCGGCTGATTCACAGCTCGAAGCATTGGCAAAACAATTGCAAGCTAAAGATTCTTTGGCGCAAGTAGCGTTTGTAGCTAAAGCACAAGCTTATCAAGAAGATGTAAAAAAAGGTGTAATGGCACCCGTTAAAGAACAAGAGGAAGGTAAAAAATTAGAAGACGAGAAGCAAAAAATTGTCGCTTTCCAACAAGAAATGCAACAACAGATTGGTAAAAAACAACAAGAATATTATCAGCCTATCTTCGACAAGGTTAATAAAGCCATTGCTGATGTCGCAAAAGATAATGGATTCACTTACATTATTGATGCAACGAAAGGTTCGCTTTTATTTGCTGACGAAAAATTAGACGTGCAAGCATTAGTGCGCACTAAATTAGGTTTGCCTGCTGCTAAAGTGGCTACACCGAAATAATTTATTTTATAAAAAATAGGGGAGAGACGCGATTTATCGCGTCTCTTTTATTTTAAGAACATTGTTTAATTAAAAAGATTCACACAGCGGAGTTTTATTAAAAGACAACTGTTCATAATTTTATCTTTTTTTTTTGAAAACCCGCGAATGAACTTAACAGTTGACGTTGGCAACACGCGTATAAAACTCGGAATTTTCGATGCGCGCAATAATTTAAAATCGGTTGCGCAGTTTGATGAAACACAAACGGACGCGATGCAAATTTTTTGCGCTGGATTTAGTATCGAGAAAGTTATGGTTTGCGCATCGGGTAAAATACCAATAGTGTTCGATATTTTTTTGAATGAACACTACGCCGTTTTTTATTTAACGCACCAATCGCCCATTCCAATTTTAAACCATTACGCCACGCCAGAAACTTTAGGAAAAGACAGATTAGCCGCCGTTGTTGGCGCAGTGCATTTGCATCCAAATAAAAATTGCTTAGTCATCATTGCAGGTACAGCACTCACGATTAATATTTTGCACGATAATATTTTTTTAGGCGGTACCATTTCAGCAGGTTTGCAAATGCGATTTAATGCTTTGTATCATTTCACGGCACATTTACCACAACTCGAAGTTGAAACTGCAGCAGCCGAACCATTAGTTGGTAACAACACAACCCAATCTATTAATAGCGGCGTGCTGAACGGATACATCGCTGAAGTGGAAGGAATGATTGCACGATACGAAAAACAATTCGGTGCACTCAAAATTATTTTTTCGGGTGGAAATGCCACTTGGGTTGCAGAAAATATTAATCGGGTTGATTCAGAAATTGAACCTAACATCGTTTTAATTGGTTTGAATGCGCTCCTACCGAAATAGTTTTAATATTTTAATTTGGAACTAAAAATAAATTTTGCGCATTTTCTGTGTAATTTTGCGACTTCTTAAAAAATAGCTCTTATGCAGCGCAGCGCAAAGCGCAAAATATGCGTTATTGGAGTGAATAAAAGGTTTCAATGATATTGCTCATTTGCGTTTATTAAAAAATTGAGCAACAAAAAAATTAGGATGCGCTTTGTAAAAAATACAGCACTGTTAGTTATTTTCACTGCAATAGTGAATTACGCTCAAGCCCAAATAGTAGATTCCTACTATAAAAATATTCAACCCTACGATAATTCGGCTATCTCGCGTTTAGGTTTTGGTAATTTGCTTTCGCAATATTTTGCCAACACTGTTGGTTCAGCTGGAATGACAGCCGCAACGCGCGATATTTATAATTTCAATCCGTACAATCCTGCTTCATTGCCAGGTTTGCGAACAACGGCATTTGAAATCGGACTTTCAGCGCGTATTAGTACCGAGAAGGATGTAACAGGCGCTTCTTCTTCTGCATTGAGTGGAAATTTAAGTTACGTTGGTTTGGGTTTCCCAACATACAGCGTAATTAACGAAATTTTAGATCGCAAACCGCGCGATTGGCGTTGGGGATTTGGTTTATCGCTCACACCATTTAATCAAGTGGGTTATAACGTTGCGCAAACAGTAGCAGCATC
>JAYVVO010000535.1:0-2937 GCA_043786955.1 Saprospiraceae bacterium | reverse complement strand
CCATCAAATGATAACCCCAATCTTCGAGTACATGATCAAGTTGTTCTTTTAAATCGGCAACAATTTCGCGGCGTAAACTTAAAATTTCAGCTTGTTTGCGCGTTGCAACATAACCACGCACCGAACCTTCAACGGAACGAATGAGCGATTGCATAAAATTTCTATCATCAACAAATTTAAATGCTGCACGAACGACGGATTCTTCCGAATCGTTTTTGACAGCGTAAATTATGAGCGCTTTAAAATGCACATTCGCTTGATCTTGCGTGATGGCTTGAAACTCAATTTCAATAGAACGATTCTGTGCAGAGATACGTTTTGATACAATCTCGATACCTGGAATTAAAAAATTTAAACCTGGTCGCAATACACGGCTGTATCTTCCGAAAGATGTTACTACACCAACAGTTCCTTGTTGAATGGTGGTGACTGAAAACCAAAATAGTAAAATAAGAATTATCAGTAAGTAAGGCAGCATAATGACTTTTTTGAAAAGTTTAATTTAGTCCAAATGTAACACTTTAAAACCTAATTTCTTAAAATTTGGAAATTATTTTCGATTGTATTTCAATAAACTCTTCTGTGGTTAAAGTTAGAGGGTTTCCAAAATTTAAATCTTTTATACTATCTATCGGGATTAGGTGAATATGCGTGTGTGGAACTTCAAGACCCACAACCGCAACGCCTATGCGTTTGCATGGAATTGCTTTTTCGATAGCTTTGGCGACGCGTTTAGAAAAAACTATTAATCCTTCGAGAGCTTCATCAGGCAAATCAAAAATATAATCGTTTTCAATCTTAGGAATACACAGCGTGTGTCCGCGTTTGGCAGGTCGAACATCCAAAAATGCGAGATAGTGTTCTGATTCTGCAATTTTGTAGCAAGGAATTTCTCCTGAAACTATTTTTGAAAAGATAGTCATAAAATAAATTTTAAGGAATAGGTTTTAAGGAATAAAAATCGCCGAACTGATAATCAAATCATTTTTTATTTCTTCGTTTAAATCCCCCGTATAAAAAAATTGTAAGAAACATACTCTTTCTAATTAAGATTGACTAAACATAAAAAAAGAAGAATTTATGGTCTTGCTAAATCGAAGTAACGACATTTAATTAAAAATTAAAAACATTAAGAATTGAAATTAAAATAAATGATTAAAGTATAGCCTTATTTTTGCAAAATGATTCTAATTTACAACTTCATCATGCGTGCGTATTATTTAGCGATACACATTGCAGCTATAAAAAATCCTAAAGCGAAAGAATGGATTGAAGGAAGACGGAATGAAGGAATTAAAGATTTAAAGAAAGAAGGAACGAATAAATTAACACCTTCATCCCTTCATTCTGATAGAATTTGGATGCACTGTTCATCGCTCGGCGAATTTGAACAAGGTAAACCTATTTTAGAAGCTTTGCGAAAAAAATATCCAGATGCTTTTATAATACTTACTTTTTTTTCACCATCGGGTTATAATATTCGCAAGAAAGAACCGCTCGCCGATTTGGTGAGGTATCTTCCACTCGACACAAAACACAATGCGCAAAAATTTATAGAAACGATTCAACCGACCTTAGTTTTTTTTGTGAAGTATGATATTTGGTGGCATTATTTAGAAACACTACATCAAGAAAAAATACCGACATATCTTATTTCCGCCGTTTATAGCAAATCGAAATGGCACGGTTTTTCTTTTCAAAAAATATATTTAACTCGCGCTTTGCGTTTCTTTACACATATTTTCTTGCAAGATGAAACGTCATTTGAAATTCTCAGTGCCAACGGATTTAGAAATTTAACCGTTTGTGGCGACACACGTATTGAACGCTCCTTAGCAAATGCCACGTTAAATAACACAAATTCGATTGTTGAAAATTTTATAGGAAATTCTAAAACTATTATTTGTGGCAGCACTTGGTTGCCGGATGAAAAGTTTATTCTAGAATGGTTCAATAATCCGAGTTATAGTGATCGGAAATTTATTATTACGCCGCACAGTATTGCGGCGACACGCATAAAAGAAATTCAAAACTTATTTCAAGAGGTAGTTTTATATTCCGATTACAATGAAAATGAAAAGCACAGGCGCGTTTTAGTGATTAACAATATTGGACTACTTTCGAGTTTATATCGCTATGCAGATATTGTTTACATTGGCGGGGGTTTTGGTAAAAGTATTCACAACACTTTAGAACCTGCAGCTTTTGGTAAACCCATTATTTTCGGACCGGAGTATAAAAAATTTATCGAAGGAGTTTATTTTGTAAAAAACGGTGGTGCTTTTAGTTTTGGAAATAGCGCTCAGCTTTTAAAAATAATAAATAATTTAAAAGAAATTGAAGCACGTAATAAAGCTGCGAATATTCTTTTGAGTTATATGAATGCAAACGCAAAAGCTACAGAAAAGATCATGGATATAATTTATTCCAAGAGTTAAAAAATTTAACATTTGCTATACAACGAATTTTGTTATTACAGGGTCTAATTAGAAAAGTGAGTATATTTAACAAAACTATTTCAACAAGTTTTTTTATTTTACAGAATTGAACTATTAGATCATTAAAAAATCCTTTTTCGATGAAGAAATTATTGACATTATTTTTATTTATTTCAATGAGTGCGGCAAAAATTTTTTCGCAATGCGCTGCGCCATTCGATTTAGTTGCTACTGTAACAAACGATACAATTGTTACACTTAAATGGCATAGAACCACAACAACTGCAAAAACCGAATTCGAAATTTATGTTGCTGATGGAAATTTAGTAAAATTGGGCGTTGTTTCCGATTCTATTTTGATTATTAAAGATTTGCCGAAGTGTCAAAAATTTGTAGCGCGCGTAAAAACACAATGCGATTCAACGCATCAAAGCGCGCCATCAAATTATGTAACTTTCGCCACATCAGGTTGCCCACTACCGGTTGTTTGTGTTGCGCC
>JAYVVO010000534.1:0-2938 GCA_043786955.1 Saprospiraceae bacterium | reverse complement strand
GCATCGGGGCGTAAACCCATCAGTAAAATTTTATCGCCATCTTTTAATTGTTCGACATCAGCACCAGAACCACCTTGTTTAATAACGAGTTCATATTTTTTGAGTGCTTCTGTCCAAGTATTTAAAAGTTTTTTAGCTGAAACATTCGCATCGTAACTGAAGCCACGCGGGGTAAATCCTCCTTCGTCACTTTCTAAAGCTAAAATGTGTTGCTCGTTTTTATTAAGTTTCGCTTGCTTCGCATATTCTTCGGCACCACCCAATCCATTTTCTTCGTTCATAAACAAAACGCATCGAATTGTGTGTTTCGGTTTATAACCAAGACGTTTAAATATGTGCAACACTTCCATACTTTGTACTGAACCTGCACCGTCATCGTGCGCGCCTTGCGCCGGATCCCAAGAATCTAAATGTCCGCCGACGAGAATAATTTTTTCGGGATGCTCACTGCCTTTAATATCTGCAATAACATTATGAGAATCTGCATCAGGCAACATTTCACCATTGGTTTGAATGAAGGCGCGCACCTTTTTTTTACTGCGCAAAGCGGCTGAAAGTTTTTCTGCATCGTTCGTAGAAATACAAACGCCTGCAATTTTCGGAAATTTAGGATTATAGCGCAACGCACCCGTATGTGCGTAATCGTCTAATTCCGTCGTGAGTGAACGCACAATTACAGCAACTGCTCCTGCTTCTGCCGACATAGACGCGCCGTTACCGCGTTGCCAACCCGCTTTGCGATACGCTTCGAATGTGTTCCGAAGCGTACGATCCATGCGTTCATTAAAAAAAACAATTTTTCCTTTAAAACTATTTTTGTTCGCATTAAAATCATCTTTGTCGCGCACTTCAACCACTTCAGCTTCTACACCATTTTTACCAGTGCCAACCGCATTACCAATGGATAGCGCGTTGAGCGCCATTTTATTTCCATCAATATTCAGCGTAACAGTTTCTTTTGCGCCGCGCACCCAATGCGTCACTTTGCATGGTTGCAATTGCGTAACGAATCCGCACGTATCGAGCATGTTTTTAGTGTAAGCAACAGCTTTAGCGGCATTTTCCGATCCACTCAATCTGCCACCAATTTTAGTGCAAAGGTGTTCGAGCCAAAAATAACATTGCGCCTGTGTGAGCGCGTTATTTTGTATGGAATCTAAAAAAGAAAGGTTCTGCGCTTCCGCACTGAATTTAATGCTGAGTAAAAACGCAACTAAAATTATTTTTTTCATGCACTGTGGTTTAAACTATTTTAAAATTAAAAGGGTAAAGTTAACAAAAATTAGTTTTCAAACAATTTCAATGTCGTTCGATCAATATTTCGTAAAAATACCAAAAAGTGACGTAGCCCCAACTAATTTATAACCGGGGAGTTCAGTACTGCTTATCAACTCAAAATCTCAACTATCTCTAACAATTTTTGTGGAATTGTTTTATGGTGTTTAATGGCAATTTCAAAAGGCGTATACGATATGTCTTGTCCCGATTGTCCAATCATCACGCCTTTTTTACCATCCATCAATGCGCGAACAGCTTCTAAACCTAATCGGCTGGCTAAAAAGCGATCTGCTGCGCTGGGTCTTCCCCCGCGTTGAATGTGTCCAAGTACCGTCACGCGAATATCGGTAGAAAGTAGAAGATGTCTTATTTTTTGAACGAGCGTAAATGCGCCGCCCACATCATCGCCTTCAGACACAATGACAATACTTGCGCGTTTTTTTTGCGTGTAATTATCATTCAGCGTTTCAATTAATTTTTCTAAATCAGTGAGCACTTCGGGTACTAAAACGGCTTCTGCACCGGTTGCAATGGCACTGCGCAAAGCAATAAAACCTGCATCGCGACCCATGACTTCGACAAAAAAAACGCGATCGTGTGAATTAGCGGTATCTTTTATATTGTCAATAGCATTCATGGCGGTGTTGACAGCGGTGTCGTAGCCGATTGTATAATCTGTGCCAAATAAATCATTATCAATTGTACCTGGCGTACCGACAATTTGTAAATCTGGGTATTCTTCCATAATCACTTTAGCACCCGTAAATGTACCATTTCCGCCGCAAGCCACAATGCCATGAATATCAAACTTTTTTAAGTTGGCGTATGCTTGTACGCGACCTTCTTTTGTCATGAAACGTTCCGAGCGCGCCGTATGGATAAAAGTGCCGCCCAATTGCAAAATATTGGAGACATCCGTTTTAGAAAGTGGAAAAATATCGCCGTCAATCATGCCTTCATAACCGCGTCGGATGGCAAAAATTTCAATGCCGTAATACAGTGCCGTTCTGACAACTGCACGAACGTGCGCATTCATACCTGGCGCATCGCCACCCGATGTAAAGACTGCAATATTTTTCATTATCTTGTTTTTCGTTTTAAAATAAACAATTCTCATTTCAAAAACTGCAAATTAAAGAATCTGCGCCAATTTTTTTATAAACGTAAAATATCAATTACGCGTTATTGGCGTTAATGAAAGCGATTTCTTGCATAATGAATACTTCTACGCCTCTGCGCGTTTGCATTTCAAGTTTGCCTTCAGCAGTTACATTTAAAATTGTTCCTTCAAAAAACTGGTTATCTATACGGCGTTTATAGATAGCATGTTCATTCATTTTGTACAGATGTGCATGATATTGCGCAATTATTTTTTGGGGTGAAGTCAGCAACAATTCATAAAATTTTTCCAAGTTGATAGAAAGTCGTTCAACGAGTTGCCATAAATCGTGATTAATATTTGTTACACTGCGCAAAGAAATAGCGTCAGGTAAATTTTCAAAATTTGTTTGATTTACATTTATACCTATGCCGATTACAGTTTGAGCAATCGTGTTGCCTTGTGCTAAATTTTGTATCAACATGCCGCTCAGTTTTTGCGCGTCAAAAAAAATATCGTTAGGCCATTTTATTTTAAGTAAAGGATTGGCAACAGGTTTAT
>JAYVVO010000533.1:0-21192 GCA_043786955.1 Saprospiraceae bacterium | reverse complement strand
ATATGTGTCGCATCGCGAGTGGGAGCCTGTGCAGTTTTATTTGGAAGCACTTACCCAAAGTAATCGTATGGATTTACTCTTGGGTTATTTTAGTTCTTCGGCTATTTCTGTTTTAGCAGTTGGTTTCGCTAAATTTTTGAGTAATGGTGGCGAGGTGAGAATGGTAATAAACCATATTCTTTCTGAGGATGATAAAATAGCGGTTATTAAGGGAGAGATTGGTGATGTTCATGACTTATCAAGGTTGTTATATGATTTTGAGGGATTGAAAAAGACGTTAAATCATCAGGAGAAGCATTTTTTTGAGTGCTTGGCTTGGTTAATTAATTCTAAGAAGATACAAATTCGCGCAGTGAAACCAAAGGGAAATAAAGGTATTGCACACTATAAATCTGGTGTGTTTTCGGATGGAGTAAATGAACTTGGGTTTAGTGCATCATGTAATTTTACAGCTTCGGCATTTCCCGAAATTATTCTTTCTTGAGATAAATAAAGGGACTAAATCCCATGTTTTTTGCAATTTCAAGTTGTGGGAATATTTGCTTTTGAAGTTTATTTTTGAAATCATCGTAAGTGAATTCTGCTATTGATTTGAGCTCTTCGTGAAATAATAAACTGTAATCTTCTAATAATTTGAATCGTTCTTTTTGAATGTAAAAAATAAATGAATGGTATTGCAATTCGCTGAATTTATCAAAATATAACTCGGTGTCAGGTAATTTATCATTCTTTGCAGAATTAATATTTTTAGATGTTGGTATAATATTCCATAACCTATCGTGCGCTACATAAGACCATGGAATAAAATGGTCTAAGCTTACATTTTGAAGTGTTATGTTTTGATTGGAATAAATACATTGAATCGATGTATTTGCTTTTAAATATCCTTTCCAATAATCATTTGCTGTTGTTAGGTTACGCTGGGTTGGCTTTCCCAACTTCTCTGTTAGTCCGATGACGTTGTCGTTGTGCTTGTGCAAAAAACGAAGTAAATGCCAATAAATAAATCCTCTGAGAATAGTCTGATGCGTTTGAAAATATTCAAACCAAATAGTATTGAGTTCTATACTCTCTTCGATAAATCTGTATATTATTCGCTCGGGTTGTTGTGTAAAACGCTGATTAGATGTTTCTTTTACCACGCTATTTACTTTGGCATCCAATAAGCCTACTGTTTCACTGCTGAAAAAAGGTCGAACGAAACGATACGGAACATAACCAAGTAGTGTATTAGGTATCATTGTGTTGATACTTTTAACTTCTGTAGGATTTAATTTTGTATTGATTTGCTCAAAAAGGCTTTTGGAATTTACGCTATTATCAATCTCTAATAGTTCTGAAACGTGACGCGCAATTCCTTTAAAACTATCTTGTTTTCCAAAAGAGAGTTTATAATAATCAAGTGGATACCAAACGCTCGCAACCATACGCAATGCGAGTTCATTCTTCGGTATCAAAGATTTGTGATTTTCTTTGATACTATCCAATATGGCTAAAAACCAATAAAATTTGTACGAGTTGGTCGTGTCGCTAAAAACTGATGAGAGTTTTCCTATTTCGAGCGTTGGATGGTTTGGCAGTTGGTTCATTTAAATTTTTAAGCTATTCAGAAAATTATAACAAATGTAGTTTATTACTCCTAAGAAAGATGAATTTCAATATCAAACCTAAAAAGGCAGGATTCTTTTTAATCGAATTAAACTATTTTTTCCATCTCCTTGATTTAAATAAGTCACCACCCAATTTTTATCATCTTTTAGATGTTGTACTTTAGTCAATGCCGTTTTAGATAAATCAGTAGTTGGTATTTTGTCAATTGCATAAAAAAAACCAGATTCAATTGTATGCCCTTGAAAATTCATGACAGTTATAAATTTTTCTAACTCGTATGAAGAGTACGGTTTTCCTTTGCTCGAATTCCATGCCTTCAAAAGCCGAATAATTGGTTTTACTATTGAATTATATCTTCTGTTAGATTCTGTTAGATGTTTATTAAATCCTTCGGGATCTGTGTTCATCCAACCGTTATTATTGTCAGGAATATAGTATTTTTGCATTAAAGATATAGTTGGAACTAAGTCAAATTTTATATGATCTAACTCTAAAACTAAAGTTGGAAAATCTTTTTTAACATAACTACGCGGATACTTGAGTTCCGTAAATTTTCTTATCCAATTTCTATAAGTTTCAGCTTTTACACCACAACTATCGTGGTTAAATACAATCATTATATCTACATCTGAATTGCTATCATATAGCCTTGGAAGCATAGTATCCCTATCGTAAGACCCGAATTTCACAATTTTAATAATATCATCCCCCAAAGCCGCTTTTATAGACCGTGATAAAAAGCCAATTGAAACTTCAATTTTATTACTTTCAACAGAGCCATTGCTGATGTAGTAATTGTATGATAAATCCCGAAGTAAATTATTTATACTTAATGCCATTGCCTAGAAATAAATTTATTTATTCAAAACCTTTTTGTTTAGCTTCTACTAGTCGTTGCTCAGTCGAACTATTGATGAGTTCTTCGTCTTTATTTCTTAACAGATTGTAAAAAACATCCAAAATCAATGGGCTTTTACTTCGATGCTCAAATACTTCATCTTGCAAACGCCTAGACTTTTCAGTTATCAAATCTTCCGATTCACTCTGGTCTAATCCGATTTTCCATAAATCTTCTGCATTTTTTCTCAGCTCATCAAGCCTTTTAACTGCATCGTTATGTTCGTTTCTTTGCTTTATAGTAAACTGAAAGAAAGGTAGTAAGGCAACTCCTATTAAAACAAGATCTACAAATATTAAATTATTCATCACTCCAAAACAAACCATAACAATCAGGATAGTGATTGCCAAATAATCAAGCATTTTAACATAACGCTTTCTAAGATTACTATCCCACCAACAGTTTTCTCGTTGGCAAATTAGTCTGGCAATATGCAAAGGAAGATTTTGAATTTTTTTTGGATACCAATCTTTAATTTTTTCTATGTTCGATGCTATTTTACTATGGGCTCTATAATGTTTCAAGACTTCTTCAACTGCTACATCATCAATAATTTTAAAAGGTGATGCTTGTAGGCTTAAAACATCGCAATCAAATAATTCTTGAATTTTTGCCGCTTTCTCTTTTCTCCTTTTTATGGCTCTTTCCAAAATTATACTATCAAAAAGTATTGCAAATAGCCCATAACACGCAGCTTTATGCTCAATATCCTTAAACTTAACGGCTATTACAGACAGAATAATAGGAATCAAAACCGTAGTTAAGATTTGGAAAACATAAATTTTTTTACCAGCAGCGTATAATTCTCTCTGAGCCGCCAATCTTTCCAATTGTTTCTGTTCGTTTTGCTTTATGCCAATATTATTCATCTTGCAGGGAATTTATTATCAAAAAGTAAGTTCCACCAGTAAAAAGAATCGTCAATATTACTTTTGCTTTTAGCCTCAATTGCTTTTTCTGCTCTGGTAGCTGCTGTATACAATTTTGAAAATGCTATTTGTTTAAAGTTATTAGTTTTTGATGCAGGTATTAGTCCTGAAATTCCCATTGGGTCTTGCATATCTGCCAAACCTTGATTGCACAAGTTTAGAAATATCTCTTCCAAATCAATATCAAAAATAATTATACTTTCTCTTTCTACATACTTTGTAACACGCAATTCAAGATAAAATGAACTAATTGGCACGTCGTTAAAATATTTCCATGCTTTGACAAGCTGAATTAGATTTTTAACTTTATTGCTTTTCAATCTATCATTTTCTTTTTTTACATATTCATTATGCGCTTTTGGACTTGAATACATCCATCCTCCATCACAATTTGGAATCTGAGATAGAGCAAAATTACCAAGTTTAGTATCGATTGTCCCAGCTGCCCAACAAGGAGTAATTTCCATATCTTCTGAAGCATATTGCCCGAAAGGAATTTTTACTGCAGGACAGTTTACTTTTATTCCATCCGTTCTTTGAAAAGTAGTCTGAAGTGCTTCTCTAACTTTTGCCAAAGAACTACTACTATTCTCCCAAAGCCTATCTTTTGGTATTGCCGCAAAATAATCCGTATCTGAAAAATGCTTTACACTTGTGCCATTTCCAAATGAACCTGTTTCAAAAAACCTATAACATCCAAAATTGTTATAAAGGCAAGCTTCTACTGAATTTTTATGTGATGCCGCTTTCCAATGCTCTGAATCATTTGGCTGAAGACCACTAATAAATTTAGTAAAACCCTCTTCTATCGTTTTTGCCATTTTGATTTTTATAAAAATTAAATACAGCTGAATATTGATATTTCAACTTACTCTTCATTTAGAAGATTAAGATATATTTTTGATTTATCTCCCGCCCTACTCTTTCCCCAAATCCTTTACTTTTTTCTTCGCTGCAGCAATTTGGTTTTTAAAATTTTCGCCTGTAATAACCTTTTCACTTGTGGTTTCTTCGTGTGCTTTCAGCGCGTTTCCGGCAGCACTCCCACCCTGCCGCGCAGCATCGCGGTTTTCTAAAAAGCCTTGCGCATCGCGTTTCAGGGCAGCTTGTCGCGTGGTTTCTTCACCGAGCATGGTGAAAATAAGTTCTAACGGATTCATGTGGTCGCGTAGGTTTTCGCGCTTCAGGTCTTTAATGACTTTGTGTTCGCTCGGCGTAATGCCAAAGGTGGCTTTACTGATTTCGGCAGTGAGTATGGCAAATTCTTGACCTTCTTTCACGTCGCGCTTACTCCATTCGTCGGTGAGTTGTCCACGAATGGCGATTGATTGTAGGCGCGTATCAATCCAGGTATCGTCGTAGCCTAAGTTTTTATAGCCTTCGCGGGCGCGTTGCGCGGTGAGTTCTGGATTTTCAGTTTCTTGTATGCGCTCATAACCTGTTTGCGCCAGCCATAGTTTTAAAGGTTCTGCTTTAGGCGAAGGAACGGACATGACGATGCGTAAAATACCTTCGGTATTGGTAGCATCTGTTTTATAAATTTTCCCATCTGCAGATAGCATTTTCAGTTGAACCCAATTTGGGTTCAACTCATTTCCTGATTCTGCTAATATTTTTGCTTTTAATTTTGACCAATACGTTCTAGGAATTGGACTGTCTGTTAAGACGCCAATAACATCAACGATTGAGAAATACCATTGCTCTTCGTGCCAGATTTTACGAATGTCTTTACCATCAAAAGGTATGACGTCTAAATTATCCATAGTGTTTCGTATTTTTATGTGAATTTAATTGTGCGTAAAAATAAGTACAAATTTTTAAACTACAAAAATTTTTAAATAAAAAGTTTTAAAATCTAAATATATACGCCGATACTACACTTTCAAACCTTAAATGTATCATCGGATGATACATTTCAATTGATTCCTTTTCGTTTTCAAAAATTTAATTTAAAAATTTATTTCGTTGTCACGTTTATTTTTTGAACTGATACCAAAATATAAATCCAATCCTTCGCCGATAATATGCGACATCGGTTTTCCTTCTTTTTTTATCAGCTCCAGATGTTTCGGCGAGAGCGTGGTTGCTACTTTTAATCTTTTACCCACTAAAGGATCAATCTTAACACCTGCATTAGGTCTGGCACCGCCATGACTATTTTTTTCACTCATCGTTATTTTTTTACAAAGATACGCTTTATCTACTTGAATAGTAAATACTTTTCAAGAAATCAATTTCTTTCTATCTTTTCATCCCTGTTCCCTTTTTCCGTTTCCTATCTGTATCCAAACTATTCTCCGTCGAAAATGCAACATCCTGTGTTGGTGCGTTGGTTTGTTCAATGCGCTCTGTATCTTTCAAATCAATAAAAACATGCGCTGCGAGAAAAGTTAAATCCGTGACCTTGTGCGTTTCGTTGTTCGGTCTATTGACTAAAATAATATCGCTGCCTTTTTTGAAAACGAATAAATCGTTAGCGGCTAAATAGGATTCTATGAGCTTTGAATCGCGACTGCGGTTGTGTAAGTTTTCGATGTGCGGTGATTCTATCGCATTTATTTTTTGCGCTGGGTTTTCGTTATTTTTGAGTAGTTCGGATAGTTTCAATATTTCCGAACCTTTAAACACTAGTTTGTTCGGGTGGTCTATGAGCGTATAACCGTACGGCGCAAATTTTCCTTCAGCCTGATGAAACACGAGGTTGATGCCGAATTTTTCTTTTAAGAACAGTTCTATCTCGGGCTGGTCTTTATATTTTAGTAAAATAGCTTTGAGTTGAGTTTTTCGATTACCATCGGTTTGAGTTTGCAACTTTTCGGCAATGTCTTGACGGGATATTAAACCCACATCTTTACTGTCTTTCAAGACGATAAAGTTTCTTTTGTCATCCAATTTAACCAAAAACCCTTGCCGTTCTAACAATACTTTGAGTTGGGCTTCCGTCGAAAACTGATATTGCATAATAGCATCAAGCGCGTTTTTATGTCCGAGTTCTTGTTTGTTAAACGCTTGCATAATCTGTTCTACATGCCGCAGCGATTCGCGTTTTTCAAAACTGTCATTTATTTTTTCTCCTGCTTTGTTCACTCTGCTACTGACAATATGAACATGGTTGTGTTCGGTATCAGCATGAAAATACAACAAGTACGGATTTTCACCATAACCCATGCGCTGCACGTAGGCTTCTGCGATGAGTTTTAAATCTTCAGCCGAGTGTGTAGCGAGTTTGGTAGAAATGACGGCGTGAAACTGTTTAGAACGCACGCGTGTGTTCTGGTCTGCTATTTCTTTAAAATACTTGATATAATCGGACTGCGTCAAAGCTCTTGAACCGAGCGCCTGCACATCAAAGTTTTCAGCCGCGAGTAAAACGGCTTTTTGCTCCGAGACTTTGTGTTCGTTGTAATACACTGCCGAAAAACCTTTAGAGGATTTCATTATTTTGGCTATCATAAAGTAGTGTCTTTATCTCTTGCACATGGTGTTTGATAAAATATTTGAGTGCATGATCTAAAAGAATCGGCACATTTTTGATTTTCTTGGCGCGTTTTATCGAAACAAAAATCTCATAGATATCTTCACTAATAAGAACACTTGCTTTGGGTGATGGATTTTCTTGTTCGATAATGCCATCTAAAAATCCGTCTGATATTTCCGTTCGAATCTTCGATTTAGGTTCAACTTTTACAGCTTCTTCTTTTTTTATCGGCTGCACTGCAACAGCAATTTTCTCTTTCTTCGGAACGACAACTTCTTTTTTAACAGGCACAACGGTTTGCGTTGGCTGCAAAATATTCAAAAGGTCATTCACTAAATCATCTGTTTCTATAACCACGTCTTTTAAATTTTATGATTTTCAATAATGGCATCGAACACTTTACCGACGATGCCTTTTTGTTCCTCCGTTATCTCGAATGTGCTGATTCTTTTAATAGCAGCTCTATCGCTGATAACATCTGTCACTAAACCCATTTTTTCTAAGGTCGCGTTGACTTCGTCTCGAAGTTCATAGTTCATCACTTTAATGCGATTGGGCACAAAAACAATTTGCTTTGCGCTGTCTATTTTTTTGATGACTGACGCAAACGTGGCGGTACTTGTAAAAGAGCGAATATCATAATCGAATGGACAGACGATTAAATCAGCGTTTTTTAAAATGGGCACGAGGTGCGGATCATCTAGCTTTCCTGGTAAATCAATCACGACATGGATGTTCGCATTTTTGAGTTTCTCGGCTATTTTTGGGTAATCGCTCAGTTTAGAAAAAAGGATATCATAGGGTTTTGGTTTAGCCATTTCACTCATAAATTCTAATTCGCGTTTGCGCGTCGATGTCACTGATTGCTGAATATCCATTTCAATGAGCAGCACTTTTTTGCCGAGCATCACTAAATAATTTGCGAATAAAATAGATAACGACGTCTTCCCTACCCCACCCTTCTGGTTTCCAAATACGATTGTCATACTTATTGATTTATGAATTTAGCTGTTTAATACTTTTTTGAGCGTTTGTTCAAACTTTAAAAGCGTTGAGGTGTACTGCGTAATGATTGGATTGAACAGCGCGAGGCTATCAAATTTGACTTTTTTTTCCAACAGCAAATTACTGTATCGCGCAATCTGATTGATATTTTTGCCAATCGCATTGATTTCAAAAGTCATTGCTTGAACCGTTTTTACAAAATCTTTCGTTTTCTCCAGTTTCTTGTTTCGCTTTTCCAAACAGCAATGACGGATAAAATCGGACACCGTTTTATGTTCACTGGCATGAATTAATAAAAGTGCATACTCCGCTTCTGTCAGCCGCAGCTCTACTTTCTTCGTCCTGTTAATCTTTATGCGATGTTTCTTCCCGCCTGCGCCCGTGGCACTATCTTCCATACAATGTCCGTTACAAAAAAATGAGAGTTGCGACCATTTTTACCCGAGTGCCCAAGCAGCGAGGCAAGAGCAAGTTTTTGTCATTACAAAAACACATCTTGCCCCTAAATGGCAATGAACGCCATCGTTCTGATACGCCACTGCTGTATGTTAAAATTGTGCCGAAAATAACCGTTTTAAAAAATGATGACATTTTTTTCAGAATGTAGTCCAATTCTTTTTTTACAGAAGATAAAAAAATGCGCGTTGTTATTTACTACATGTGGCATTTTAGATTGATTATACTTGCCGCTCCACTGTCTGCGCGTTGTGTTTAAATCTACGCACAACTTCCCGTTTAACTTTATATTACGCTGTATCTTGTTAGCCTCTGTCTTTTGTGGAATTATATATTTTCGGATTTGCGGAATTATATATTTTCGGATTTTCGGAATTATATATTTTCGAATTTGTGAAATTATATATTTGCGAATTTGCGAAATTAAGTATTTGCAAATTTGCGAAATTAAGTATTTACGGATTTGCGAAATTATATATTTACAAATTTACGGAATTAAGTATTTGCGAATTTGCGGAATTAAGTATTTACGGATTTGCGGAATTATATATTTGCGGACTTGCGGAATTTAGAAAAAAAAAACGCTCACTAAGTTACAGTGAGCGTTTCAAAAAATATCTGCTTTCGGGAATGTTCAAAAATAACCATCAGAAGCCATTGAACAAAAACTATCTTTCGTTAAAATGATGCTATCGAGTAAAGTAATATCTAAAATATCACCTGCTTTTTTGACTTTTTGCGTCATTTTAATATCGAGTTCCGATGGCTTTAAATTGCCCGTTGGGTGATTATGCACGACGATAATTGAACTGGCGTTTGCCTTTAATGCTGCTTGAAATATCATCCGAATATCATAAAAAACTGCATTCATGCCACCTGTTGCATGGTGATAAATACCTAAAACTTCATTCGCGCGGTTGAGGTACATGATTTTAAATTCCTCGTAATATTCTAAGCCGTCTTTGTTCCAAACGTCGCGAAATATCGGAACGCAATCAATCGCGGTTTTTACTACAACTGTGCTGTATTTATTTGGGGTGTATTTTAACTCTATTTCTGCAATAATATGTGTACTCATAATTTTTTTATTTCACTAAAGGGAAGAAAAAGGAAGTGTTAAATTTTTAGATTCGGGGTTTAAATGGATTGAAAAACAACGCCACTATAAAAATTGAATTCACCGCAAAATAAATCTACGGCAAAGGCTTCTTCGTCAAAATAACGGACATTGATTCCTGCCTTCTCCATTGCTGCGTAATATCCTAATTCTTCGGCGTGGTGTTCCGCAAACGCCTTTTCGCTCTCAAATTCACCAATGTATGCGGTTTCAAAATTTTCTTTTAAATAATCAAAGTCGCCGTTATAACCCGAATGTTTCAACCATTCTAAAAAGTGCGTGGCTTTATCGTCTTCGCCTTCAAAGTGTTTTAAAAACTCAAAAGCAATATCTTTGATATAACATTCTCCTCGCCAGTCTTCGGGCATATCGTTAACTATGCCGTCATAGTCTTGAAACATAAATTCTGCGTCGTCTTCGTCGCTGTGTAGTACCTTACAAGCAGCATAAAAATCTTTCACGTCTACAAATTCCGTTAGGTCTAAATAATCGCCATGCAAACTCCCTTCGTTGTACTTACCATAAGTACCAACGTATATTTTGGCTTCCATACTTGTTGTGTTTTGTGAATTTGAAAAAATGTTTTAACCCTACCCTATCGAAGCAGCGCAGGGTTAAAACTTCGGTGTAGATTAAGCCGTTTTTTTTGAAACTTTGCGCTTTTTTTGGATTTCGATTTCTACGGGTGTCGCTGCTTTTCTTTCGGGCGTAACTGCTGCAGTTTCTTTATTTGGTGTTTCTCTTTTCTTGAAAACTTGCCCAACGTGGAACAAATGCACCATTCTGCAAAACGTAATAACTTCTGCCTCTTTCCCGTGTAAACCGTCCGCTTTATTAAGCGTTTTCTTTTCGGGTGCGCCCCAAATGATAAAAGATTCTGCGCCTCGTTTAACAAGATAACCTTCCGCGTTCCAGGCTGCAAGCGTTTTAAACGTTTCCGATTTTTCACCCGTAAAATCTGAATAATGCGCCACTAACACCGCGTTAATCGTTGTTTCTGCTTCGGTAGCGAACTGCTTTAACTCGTTGCTCAATACTTTTAATTCTTCTCTGCGTGGATTCGGTGTGTTCGATGGAACGAAAGCTGTTGCTGTATTTGACATAATTATTTGCTTGTTTATCGACTAGCTTCGTCGTTGTTTAATTGTGATATAAAGATACAACAAAAAACTTGAATTATCAATACTTTTTCAAATTATTTTCATGTTTTTTTTATTTATTTTTTATGCGTATTTTCATATTTTTTTAGATTATTTTTCTTCCCTTTAGTGAAAACCAATTAACGCGAGCAGTCTTTTTATTTGGTCGATAAATAAAAACTTTAAGGGTGTTTCTTCGAAACTTCCTTTTCCCAGAAAAGAAACCTCCTTGCCGATTTAGATTTTTGTGTTTGAAAAACCTTGTTGCGCTTTTTGAGGTGCGCCGAAGGACAGTGCGAGAAGGTTTTTCAAACTTTAAAATCCTTTCGAGTTAGCGGTAGCAGCGGTTAGCGATAGCTTCGAGCGGAAGGCGCGACGTGAACGAAGAGAGCGAAACTCCAAAAGATTTAATAACCAGCTGCACTTGAAATTTGAATATGCTAATCAAAATAAATTCTGGAATATTCATCATTGCTTCTCCCCTCCTTTATCTGTTTCTAGTGCCATAAGATTTAATTTTTTAAAGGTTTAATGTTAGCCAATTCTTTAGCCTTTTCAAAACCTCTAAACTTCCAATTCATAGTTTTGCACAACCATTCATTATGATAAGCCACATATTTAGTAATTTTATTTTCGAGTTCGCCAACAGACTTAAAATTTCCGTTTGTTATTACATGTTTTTGAAGTTTTGCAAACCAGTTTTCAATAGGATTAAGCCAAGAACAGTGCTTAGGTGTAAATATAAATCGAATTTTGTGATTTTCTGTTTCTAAAAATTCTATTCGCCTAATTTGATTTTGCAGTATACCCTTTTTGTTTTTTACCCCCAAGTCTGTTGAGACATTATTTTGCTTTGCCATCAAATTGACTAAACTTTCTGAAATATGTGTGTTTAAATGATCTGTCATAAAAATAATTTCTGCATCAGCCTGTTTAGATAAGATTGATTCAATCGTCTTTTTAATGAAATCATAAAAGTCTAATTCGGTGCGTGTTGGTCCCATTACTGAGTTTATTAATTTACCATCAGCAATATTTAGCCCAGCAATAAGGGTTGTTGTACCATTGCGTTGATATTCAAACTCACGGCGTATATGCCCTCCTTTACTGACTGGTGCTACCTGTTCTATGCGCCCCAATGCTTGAATACCTGTTTTTTCATCAATACTTACGACATAACGTTTGGGATTGTCGCCTTTGACAGTTTCTATTATCAACTGGCAAATTAAAGAGACTCTCACGACAAATGCTTGCCAATCATCGATATTAGGAAAGAGCCAATATTCAGATTTATGAGGTCGTAACGCCTGCCTTTTTTAAAATCGTCCCGATGTGTCGAGACGATATGGTTTCTACAATCTTTTTTGAAATGGCTACCTGAGCCAAAATTATATGTGTCCATGTGGTCATTTCAATGCCAAAATCCGAAGGTTTTTGGCAAGCTAAAGCAACTATTTGTTGCTCTTGTGCAAGTGTAAAAGTTTTCGGAGCACCACTACGATAACCATCTTCTAAGAAGGTTAAAATCTTGGAAACCAAAGCACTATCGCTTAAATCCTGACCTTGAAAATCTTTTTCAAAATTCGAAGGAGAAGCGTACATCTGAGCAAAGCGTCTACGCCAAGACATAACTGTATTGTAAGCCAAACCCATTTCTCGCGTAATATGACCGTTTGATTGGGAGCCTCCAAGTGAACTACAGCGTAGTAGAATTTCAATCCGCTCAAGATGATGACGCTTTATGGTGCGTTTATGACTTTCTATAAAAAGTAATTTGTAAATGCGCTCGCTCAAAAGTATTGGAGCGGCAGGTGGTATGCCTCTACCCATAAGAAAAATAATTATAGAGACAAAAGTATAAAAAAACCTGCAATTAATTAAATCTTACGGCACTAGATTATTATTATTTAAGCGCTTAGTTCATTTCTTCGGCTGTTTTTTTATATTTTGTTTCTACCACGTCCAAACCGTCAATAAATGCTTCCTTGTAAGCCATACTATTCGCTGTAAGCCATTTAAACACTTTTTTGCACAATCATAAGGCTAATATCAATATCTACGTCTATGTCCTTCCTAGTGATGAAATTTTTAAAAACCAATCATACTTCTTTTAATTGACCTATCTCATAGAGCTGATCTATTTTTTGTTAGTGCTTTTCATTTTTCAGACATCAAGCGTTGAAGTTTGAATCGGATAGATGACCAAATCTGATACAAAAATCATCTACATTGCCATTTCCTCAATTGCGGTTGTACTTTCCTAAATAAAAAAGCAAAATAAATTGAGTTTTTAGTAACTTTAAAAGAATGACGCACCGCCGCGGAACTTCTTAATGCATAATTACTTCAAAAAAGGCTATAAAAACCCTTTAAAAAGCTTAATTCCTAATTATGTTTTAAGAGTTTTAATTCTTTTTAGAAAATTTATTAAGTTTAATCTCCTCACAACTTCATCATTATCAATTTTTTGTGAATTTTAAAAAGGAGATAATTAGGGTTATAGAAGGAGATAAATAGGGTTATAGAAGGAGATAAATAGGGTTAGATGGAGGAGATAAATAGGGATTAAAAGGGAGAAAATTAGGAATTATTATGCTCAAACTATTTCTAATTCTTTTTACTGGAAGCAATTATTTTTTAAAAAGGGAGAAAATAAGGGTTTAAAAAAGGAGATAATTAGGGTTCGGCTTTAAATGATTGTTTTATTTTAAAAAGGGAGAAAATAAGGGAGTAAAAAAGGAGAAGAATAGGGTTTGATTTTTATCAAATCCATACTCCAAATTCTTGAAAACAATGATAGTAGAAAGTTTTTTGCGTTTTGGTCTGGAAAAAATTGTATAATTTTAAAAAGGGAGATAAATAGGGTTAATAGCGTGTCTAAATTGCCTGAACTAAATTTAGAAATCTAATTTTTAAAAAGGGAGTAAAATAGGGTTCAAGTGAGATCGGTTTTTACATTATTATCCGTTTTTAGAAAGTTTGAGACCGATAACACAACATTATAAGATTTTAAAAAAAAATCGATCGAAAGAATCTAATTATATTGAGAATTAATTAGAAAGTAAAGGGAGTAAATTAGGGTTCAAAAAAGGAGTTTGGTATTTGAACTACTTTTATTAACTTTGCAACTCAATTTTTTTAGATGAATAAATTAATAACGGATAAGATAGCTAAGATTGATAATACTTTTATTTTCAATGCTCAGTACAGGATGACTGCTAAGGAGCAAAAAATTTTATACTATCTAATCTCTCACCTTAATCCAAAGAATGAAACAGATTTTAATGTAATCACAGTTCCAATCCGATTGATTGAAGAGACTTTAAAAGAGACTTCAAAAAAATGGGGTGGTTTCTATGATGAAATTGATAAAATATGCGATAGTCTTATCAGTAAAAACATAAAATTTCCTACAAATGTTTTAGTTGAAGGAAAAAAATTACGCGGTCGAATAAATTTTTTCTCATCTATTAAACCTCTCATCGATGATGATGGGCAAACTGTAATTAAATTTTCATTCTCACCTGATATGAAACCGTTTCTTTTACAACTCCATGAGTATGTAAATATTGGTGTCTCGGAGATAATTACTATGAAGAATGCACACGCTATTCGCATGTATTCTATTTTTAAAAGTGAAAGAGGAAGAACAAAGGGTTTTAGAGAATTAAATTTGAGTTACGAAATCGAAGAATTGAAAGCTATATTAGGTATTGAGGAAAAATATACTAATTCAGGATTCAAAGATTTTAGATTAAATGTTTTAGACCGAATTAAAGATGAAATCAATTTAACCGTGCCAGCCATGCAAGTTAGTTATGATTATCTCAAGTCTGGTCGCACAATTACTGGTATTACATTTAAAGTTGCAGAGAAAATCAAGACTAATAAATTTTTAGAAGCTACCAAACATGAAAATAAGGAAGCTAAAGTTAAGGATGAGTATCCTAAAGATTACTCACCGAGCGCACAAGACATAGATGTTCTTTCAAGAAGTAAAAAGATGGCTTATGAAAATTTGGTCGAATTCGGAATATTTAAAGGCATCGCTTATAGACAAATTTTGACCTCTATTAAGGGCAGTGAAATAGAAGGCTATGAAGATATTTTTGTTGAAAAAGCAATTCAACATTTTAATAAGACAGCGATTCAAACAACTACTAAAGCTATAAAAGTAAGCACCTTTGTTATTTGGTGGACTAAAAATAAAATTTATGAAAGCGGTGATGTTTGGGGTAGTATTGTTGAAAAAATTGCTCACCATAAAAAGAAATTAGAACAAACTAATCTTTCAGCTTTTGAAAATCGAATCATTGCAAAGTCTATGACCAATAAGGAGTTTGAAGATTTTGTTTTAAACAGTAAATAGATAATTAATCTTTAAGGTTTTATTTCAATAATCTTTACGTAAATAAATAATTAATCTTTACGGTTTTACTTTAATAATCTTTAAATAAATAAATAATTAATCTTTAAGGTTTTACTTTAATAATCTTTGCGTAAATAAATATTTAATCTTTACGGTTTTACTTTAATAATCTTTACGTAAATAAATATTTAATCTTTACGGTTATACTTTAATAATCTTTATGTAAATAAATATTTAATCTTTACGGTTTTAGTAGAGTTTAAACCTGTTTTCCCTTCCCGTATAAATCACGACGAATCAAGTCTAAAAGATATTCCTTCATGGACTGACGCCGACCGATTAAATTAATTTTCATATCTTTGTATAAATCTAAAGGAAAATCAAGACTAGTCTTAACTAATTCTTCGGTTGGAATAACAGTGGTTTTCTCAGCAACTTTTATTGTTGGTGACGCTACAACTTTCATAGTTGGTGCCTCCATGCCTTCTGCTATACGATCAATATCTTCAGTAGATAAAGCTGTTTGAATTTTTCTACTCGTAGAAAAGCTGTTTTTAAGGTCGTTTACTTTTGCCATGATGCAATTTTAATTTTGAAGTTTAGTAATAATTTCGCTGTATAAAGTAAGGAATTGTTTTTTTGCTTTTTCGGAAGTATACTCTGTTACACCCAATCCGAATTGATTGGCTTCGCCGAAACCCACTAAATCATTAAGTCTCGTATCGAAAATTTTAACGCCGTAATCCTCACAAAGAATGGGCAAAGAAGCTATAAACGTAGTGTGTAAATTATAATTATCCTTCACCATGTTTGGAAGTAAGTAGGCAGCTGTCCTGGTATTATCAGTTCTTTGTTCTTGAATGGAGTCAAACCGTTGGAGAAAATCTTCGGTTACTTCTCTATCATTACCACTTTTCGGAGGGACAGGTATTATAACCATATCACTTAAAAGAATGATTTTGCTAACCAGCGCATTTAACCTAGGTGGACCATCGATAATAATAACATCATTATCTTGATCGAGTTGACGGACTAAAGCAACAATTGTTTTTGGTTCTGTCATTTGTGCAATAGGTATACTTGGTTTGAGTCCTTGTTCTTCTCGTCTCCCTGCCCATTTTGTAGCTGCAAAAGAATCATCGGTATCAACGATACAAACTTTTTTTCCTGCTTGAGCAAAAGCTACAGCAAGATTAGTGCATACCATTGTTTTGCCTGCACCTCCTTTAAAATTCATAGAGCTAATAACCATCTTTAGATTTTAATTAATTGAAAAGTAAAGATACAAAACAGTTATTAATTATTTATGTCAATAATCTTTAAATCAATACTATTAACATTAATAATCTTTAAATAAAAAGCTATTGCTACTAATAATCCTAAAACAGTGAAAATTTTTTAATCAAAAACATGCTCTGAATTTATAAGTAGGGTAGGGGAGGAGCAGTTTTCAAAAAGCAAAAATCAAATTACAAAATATCAATTCAAAAGCTTTTGCAAAAATAAAAACAAAAAACGCCAACGATGCCCGTTAAATGAAAGATACACAAACCGTTTTGGATAGTCAGTTGAGAAGGGTAGAGGCGGAAATGATTCAGACATTCGGTTTGATTTTTATTAGCGACGTGCAGGAAGCGACGTTGAAGCAAACGGAAGAAAAATTTTGAACGCGCATAATTTTAGTTATGTTAATTTTATTCGAAAATGAAAACGTTATAAAAATGATTAGTCGATTTTGTTCCTGTTCTATTATAAATTGAAAATTTGTTGTTTTTTGTTTCTTGGCAAGGAAAATTCTCTTCCTGCAAAAAGGGATTAAAGCGCTTAGTTTTTACGGGTTTTGCACTTCAAAGTCCGCCATCAAAAATCTTCCAACAATTTTAATTTTAGGTTGTTTTTGTTTGCTTTTTTTTGTTTAATTAACATAAATACAATTATAAAATTAATTGCATCGCCCTGAAATAGTTTTTTCAAACATTTGACAAGGAATTTAATAGTCTAAAATACTTCAATATTAATTATTTGTAAATTTTTACTCTATAATTTTTAAATACCGCCGAGTCGGAATATATTTGTGGTAGTTAATAACTCTAAGAAAAATTAACTATTGCTAACATAACTGTTGGCAATGTAAAGTTTTACACACTATTAAAACAAAATTAAGCTATGTACCCAAAATTTACTTTACTACGCAAGTCAATATCAAGGCTCAATTGTCATCATTTCACATTTAATAAATTTAATTTTATGAATTTAATGATTCTTAGAAAGCGCACCCTCTTCGCTTTTATTTTATCAGTGTTTGCAAATTTACTGCTTGCTCAAGTAACTGTTAAGCGCAATTTAAACGCTGTGGTTGGAGATACAACAAAATTTTCTAGTGCCGACGAGGGACGATTGAGTGTTGAAGCTTATAATAAACAATTCGGTTTATCTCTCAAACAAATTGTTACTGATACTACTGTGGGAAATCAATTTCTTTATGGAATAAAAAATGTAACAAGTTCAGAAACATTACCCACCAGTGGCGCAATCGACCCAGCTGATGGTTCGTTTAATCCATATGTTAGAGTTGGAATTCAAACAGAAATAACAAGTAGAGCAGGTCAGTTTGTACAGTCAATTTACAATTATGTAAGAGAAAAACCTAAACCAATAACTTCAGGGTTTTCACAAACTACAGCCATTTTAAATAAAATGGACACAATAAGCAATCAATTAAATGGGGTATATAATTCAGCTAGAGTTACTAACTCTGGAGATATTAAGTTTTTCAGAAATTATGCAGAAGAACTTTTACAGACAAACCCGTCTGGAGTTGTACAAGGCTTGTATAATGATTTTGAAATGAAAGGCAATAAAAATAATTATGGTGTCTATAATGCACTAAAATCAAACAATGGATACGCTCCTGAAGCAAACTATGGCTATGAAGTTGCTGGTGTAAAAAATATTTTTAAAAAATCTGATAGTACAAGTACAAAGAACACTTCTACTGATAGCTTATTTGGATATCAACAAAAAACTATCGGGTTATATAATGATATGACCATTTATGGGGGTATTCAATCTAATGCTTATGGAGTTTATAATTTAATGAAAATACCGAGAAATTCTATAACCAATATTTACGGAGTGAGAACCGAAATAATACCAGATGTAGGTACTGGATATACGGCTTCTAATCCGCCAGGGGTTATGATTGGAGTTTATAGTGTCGTTGATAGTGCATATATAAATACTGCTTTAGCCGCTTATTTTAAGGGTAATGTGACAGTTAACGGAACATTGACACAATTGTCAGATGTCTCTTTAAAGGAAAATATAAATGACTTATCTGGAGCCATCTCAATGATAAAAAATTTAGCACCTAAAACATATAATCTAAAATCAGAAAAGGGTAATTCTGAGAGAAAATTACACTCTGGATTTATTGCTCAAGATGTTGAAAAAGTTGCAACTAATTTCGTCATTAATATAATGCAACCTGGCAAAACTATCATAAAAGAACAAGTCGTAGAAGTTGTAAAATATGAGTTAGACAAGGATAATCAAGGGAATCCAACAGTAAAAACAGTAAAAGTAAATGAAAAAAGAGAAATTAAAACCGAAGAACCACCGACACAACTCAAAGCCGTCAACTACATCGAGATGATACCTCTACTCTTACAAGCGATAAAAGAACAACAAGCTATCATAGAGCAACTTCAAAAAGACGTAGAACTACTAAAAAAGAAATAACAAAATTATCCGATTTGCTTTTTAGAATTAAATGTTTGCTGATGCCCAAGCCATACATTTTGATACTCATATTTTTTGTACTGACGCACAATCGGTCAACGGCGCAAGGCGTAAGCGATGCTTATAAAACATTTATGACGGGCGATACGAGTGCTTTACATTTAATTAAACAGTCAGTGGCGAATGATTCTATATTTTCAAATGTATTGAGCGCGGTTAAAATGGATAAAATACAAGATGACATAAACAATGCTTTTCAAAAATCGGAAGCAGCGGGCTTGTTGAAGCAATTCAACGGTATTGTGAAGCGAAAAAATGTGTTCAATAATATCTATCGCTCAACGACGGTGAATATGAATTACTACTATACTTCGGACGATACGCTCACAGTGAATAATAATTTTTTCAATGCGAATGTAAATACAAATTTCAATTTTATGGGAATACCTGTAACGGGTCAATTTTCGGCGGTATTTGTAAACAATGTTTGGCAATCGCAATGGTCGTCGGGCGGATTGAATATTGATTTGGCGCAGTACAAACAAAATATTTTTGAAAAGTTGAGCATGGAGCACATGAAAAAACATTTTTCATTAAACATTCCTACGGGTGATTTTCATTTGCCGAATACCGATTATTCGGTGCTGCTGAACGATGCTAAATACACCGCTTATACTGCGGTTATAAACAATCCCAAATTTTCAGAATTGAAATACGCTGTGACACAAAAACTGGATTCAATCAGGGCGCAAAAAGATAGTTCTTTGCACATTACAGCAACGAAAGATTCATTGACTCGGGTTTACAATAGTTTAATGGCTTTTGAGCAGAAGTATGAAAAAATCTGGTCGGAGCGCAGTAATTATATCAATCAAGCAAACGAACTCAGAACTAAGTTTAAAAAAGTAGAAGGCGATTTAACAAAACTTCAAGATCCAGAATTTATCAAAGGCGTTGTTGCACGGTCGAAGATTTTAAGTTGGAAAGAAAAAATGCTGCACAATATGCGCGACTTCTCATTCGGTAGATTTTCAACCGACGAAGATGAGTTTACCATTAAAAACCAGTTACTGGCTGGATTTAAATTTGAGACGGAGATAAATCATAAGACATTTGGTGTTATTTATGGAACAGGTGCTTACGCTGCTTTTAATTCGCCCGTATTTTATAATCCGTTTCAACAGGCAGCGCTTGGTAAGCGGTTTATTCAACTAAAATATGGTTTTACAACACCCGATTCAGGTAAGATTGTTTTTCGCTTTATGAATGCGCACAGGACGAGTGATACATCGTTCAATACTTTTTATAATTCGCCCGATAATTCTGTTTTAGATGCCACTTATTCTAAAGATTTTGGGAAACGCTTTGGCATTGTTACGGCTATTGCATATTCTCATTTGGGAGAAAACATTGGATTTTCTGATGAAACCTCTACAAATCCGACGTTTATTAATCGCGTAGCGACTTCAGGTACTCTATATTATGCTGTATCTAAGTCGTCAAAAATTGGCTTGGGTTATTATTATATTGGAAGTGATTTCGCTACTTTTGGCAATGATTTTTTGGTAAATAATCGCAATGGTGTAAAACTCGATGGAAAGATTGGTTTATTTAAAAATAAGCTATCGCTCAAAGGCGAAGTACGTTACGGCAAACCTAATAATGCCAATTTGAGCGGACTGAGTGAATCTGCGCTCACTCAAATTTCAACTGAAGCGAGTTGGAATATGGGCAAAGGTAATTTTGTTCAGTTTCGCTATATGCCGAATAATTTTACTCAAAATACAGCACGTGGCGATAACAGAGTTGACTATCGCTCGAATATTTATTTGCTCACGGGCAGTTTTAATTATAAAGCTGTTGGATTAAAGCAATATACGAACATCACGTTTTCGAACATTAATCAACAAGCACAATTTTTCGATTCATTGAAAATTAATCAGACGTCTTATTTAGGCTTAAACCAAAGGTTGGTTTTGAACACACAAAACAGCGTCGATTTTAAAAGCCAATTCGGTTACACAGCCGAAACACACCAAATTTCGTCAGGTTATGTGCAGTTAAACGATAATTTTTCAGTGGGTAAAAATTATAAATTCACGTCTGGCTTACAAGCATCGAAACGTGTAGGTGAACAAGCGTGGCGAATGGGAATTACAGCAAATTCAAGTTTAAACTTAGGCAGATTTCTACATTTGAATACAGGTATTATTTATAGGCTTAAACCTTTAAATGAAACTACGCAAGATAGTAAACCAGAATGGTTGCTTAACACGTCAGCGACGTTGATGTTTTAAAGTAGTTTTTCTTACAGATAAAAGAGGAGTTCATTCGTTAATAAATTTCTTGTTATTATGGAGCGTTCTTTACGATTTGTTTTTGGTAAATTGAGCTATCGTCAGATGTTGGTGACAGTGTTTACACTGTTGGGTTTACTGTCATCAACGAC
>JAYVVO010000532.1:0-2943 GCA_043786955.1 Saprospiraceae bacterium | reverse complement strand
AAGCATTTTTTAATTTCATTGCGTTGCAACATGGCAAAGCAAACGTCGGAAATATCGTTTATCTCACGCGCATCAATCGAGATTTAGACGACGCACTCACGTATGTTATCGGCAGCGATACAAAAACTTTGACCGCAGCGTGTTTAGAATATTACCGCAAACGCTACCAACTCGAATTTTTACACGCCGCGCACGTCGAAAATTTACCAGTGCTGAAAATTAAAAATAAATTTAAGTTGCCACTCTCTGAACCTAAAGTCAGCGTAGATGGAAAAAATATTGCGTACGCCCTGAATGAAAATGGACGTTGGAAAGTCTATATTCAGAATATTGCAACGGGTAAACGGACGCTTGCTGCTAAAGGTGGCACCCGCAATTTAATTCAAGCGACGGATTATAATTATCCGTTGCTCGCTTGGAATCCTGATAATCAAAGATTGTTTATTGCTTTTGAAAAGCGCGATGTCCGCAAACTCATGGAGTACAACGTGTTGACAAAGAAAAAAACCGTTGAAGATATTTTGGGCGAATTTCAACGCGTATATTCTATTGATTTTATGAATGGGAAAGACATGGTGCTTTCTGCGGCTTCGCGCGGCTTCAGCGATATTTTTTTATACAACACCATCAATCGCAATTTTAAACGCATCACGAATGATTTTTGGGATGACTTGGACGCGACGTACGTTAATTTAAATGGTAAACGTGGAATTCTTTTTGCAAGCAATCGCTTGCGTGACACGATAGATAACGAACGTTTAGATTCCATTCTACCCACCAATAATTTCGATATTTTTTTTAAAGACCTCGACGACACCGCACGCGCCATCACGCGCGTTTTGCGTTTGCCTGAAGGCAACGAACGCCAGCCTATTCAGATTGACAGCACTAATTTTAGTTTTATAAGCGATGCGAGTGGCGTACAAAATCGCGAATACGCGTATTTGAAAGATGAATTTGTGCGCACGGATACTTTTTTTTATGGAAAAAATAGTTTTAAAGAACCAGTTACGCTCACTGTGCGACAAGATTCTGTTCGTCGTTTCGATTCCACTTTTGTCGTTGATTCCACTTCCAAAAAAGATATTTATAAAACCGTTGCCATAGTGCACAACAGCACCAATTTTGATAAAAATATTATCGCGCAATCTGCTTCGCCGCGCGCGCAGGTTTTGGTAGAAGAATTTATGGTTAAAGGTGTGCCGCGTTTGCACGTTATTAAACCTAACCCCGATTCAATTGTCACACCCGATTTTACAGTTTATTGGACGGTTCAGCAGATTTTAAAAAATATGTCGAAACGGAAGAAAAGCTCAGAGCCGTCAGCTCAGAGCCGTCAGCTGCCAATCGCGGTTGATAGCTCAAAGCAAGTAGGGGCTGAAAATCTTCAGCCCCTACACATCTCTAAACCTAAAAAAGAATATACTTTTGAAAGTGAGTTCGATGAAAAACCCCTTAGCCATGAGCCATTAGCTATGAGCATTGAGCTGCCAGTCGTGAAAGATAGCTCACAGTTCTCAACTCAAAACTCAGAACTCAAAGCTGATAGCTCCCATCTTGTAGCTCAAAGTTTGCCGCTCAAAGCTCAAAGCTCAAAGCCCGCAGCTTTTACGGCTGAAGATATTTTGGGTTCGCAAGCGAAAGCGAAAGACGATCCGAATGCGCCAGCTAAATTTAAAATGAATCGGATTACACCTTATCGTTTAAAATTTAGGAATGATTTTTACTCGACAAAACTCGATAACGGTTTGCTTTTCGGCGGATTAGATAGTTACGCAGGTACACCACTTGGATTTAATACGCCACCACTCGGTATTTTGTGCAAAGCCAATTTTAAAGATTTACTCGAAGATTATCAACTCGAAGGCGGCATACGTATTCCGACAACAATAACAACAGGTTACGAAGCCTACGTTTTTTTTGATGACAGAAAAGGTCAACTCGATAAGCGCTATGCACTCTATCACAAATCGGATGGATTCACAGAAACGACGCTCGGTACATCGCAACGCAGTTCGCGCTATACGACAACGCTCGGACAAATCGAATACCGTTATCCGCTTGATATGTTTACGCGTTTGCAAGCTACTCCGACTGTACGCTACGATAGTTATACGCCTCTCTCAACCGATCGTACTTCGCTCGATTCAAACGCTATTGACGAAGAGCGCCTCGGTTTAAAATTAGAATACGTTTTCGACAACACGCGCCATATTGATAATGATATCAAAAATGGTACACGCTATAAGTTTTGGGTGGATGTTTCAAAAAAATTCTACCTCAACTTAACTGATAAATTCTCTTTCTCGCTCGGCGATAATTTTCTCGGCATTTTTGGTTTTGATGTGCGCCACTATCAACGCATTCTGAAACATTCCGTTTTAGCGATTCGCGCAGCAGGTGCTTTGAGTTTTGGTTCTGAAAAAACACTTTTTGTGTTGGGCGGCGTAGATAATCAAATCAATGCGAGTTATAATAGCGACATCACAACGCCACCAGGTAATTATGCTTTTCAAACTTTAGCCGCCAATATGCGCGGCTTCGATAGAAATATTCGCAACGGCACCTCGTATGCACTTATTAACACCGAATTGCGCGTACCCATTTTTCAATATTTAGCCGACCATCCATTGAGTTCATCTTTTTGGCGAAACGCTATGGTCGTGGGTTTTTTAGATGTCGGCACAGCATGGCATGGTTCAAATCCTTTTCGTCGCGAAAATCCGCTTAATACAATCACAAAACCCGATTTACCCGATCGCGCTAACGCTCCCGTTGTCATAACTATAAATTATTTCAAAGATCCCGTCGTTTTAGGTTATGGTGTCGGCGGACGAATTTTTTTATTTGGCTACACGCTGCGCGCCGATTATGGTTGGGGTATTGAAACACGCGTCGTTCAAAAACCGATGTGGCATTTTGCGCTGGGAACGGATTTTTGAG
>JAYVVO010000531.1:0-2944 GCA_043786955.1 Saprospiraceae bacterium | reverse complement strand
CACTCATAGTTGGGTGACAGTAACTGTAATTATTGCTCTCGAACGAAAACAGATCGTTACCAAACCAACCTAAAGAATCTTTCGTTTTAATAAAAATTTTCAATGTTGCTGTTCCGTTTCTATCAACGTGTTTACCTGTTCCGTCGCCAACACGCGTTAAGTACATAGTCTTCGCGTCATTGCTGAAACACGACGGACCTTCTTGGTATTTAGAATTTATACGCGAAGAAAATGAGGACGGTTTTGTGAGATTACCCGACGAGTCGAACGCAGAAAACTTCAAGTTGTAATCCTCTAAATCACTTTTGTTGCTTTTTTTCTTTTTCTTGCTATCAGAACAAAACATTAAACCATTGTCAACAAAAATGGGCGAAAAATCGTCTTTGTCACCATTGATGAGCGTTTGGTTTTTAATCTCGACTTTAAGGCTCGGCTTGTGAATACCAGACGATACACTCAAAGATTTAGCGTGAACAAGCGTTGCAACGCTTGTTTTAGAAGTTTTTTTTGATTCATCAATTTTTGAAGAGTCTTTTTGTGCTGTAATACTTTCTGATAAAAGTATGAGCAACAAACATGGGAATAATCTCATAGTTTATAATTAATAGTTTAAGCGAATAACTACAACACAATAGAATTCGCCTGTTCAGGCAATTTTATTTTTAGATCGGTTGTAATGAAAGTATTGAATAAATATTTATGCCAATTTTATCCGAAACTAATATAAACACGGTATAGCACGAAAAAAAATGAAAATCCATCGCGCATTAACATTTTAAGTATTTAACTTTGCATTGTTCAGCGGGCTATCGCGGCGCAAAAGTGCGATGAGGAAAGTCCGGACAACACAGAGTACCACACCACCTAACAGATGGGTGCGCGCAAGCGCAACAGCAAGTGTCACAGAAAATAACCGCCGTTTTTATTTTTTTTTGACGGTAAGGGTGAAAATGTGCGGTAAGAGCGCACGGTCAAGCTGTGTAAACAGCGAGACGGATAAACCTTGTGGGTTGAAATGCCAAATATATCGCGACGCTGGTTTTGAAATATAAAACAGTAAACAGTGCTACTCGTGCTGCGCGAGGGGTAGGCAGATAGAGGTGTATGGCAACGCACACCGTAGATAAATGATAGCCCTGCGTGTTTTTTTATTTTTTTTTAAAACGCACAGACAGAATCCGGCTTATAGCTGAACATTTTTTTAAAATTAAGACTTAAAACAAAAGTAAGTATTTAGTCGTTGAGAACACCCTACCAAGTCATCAAATTTCTGTGATTATCTTTTCTCAATCTACAGAAATGGGGTAAGAATTTTATGAATATTTCATGAATTGAAAAATGCTAAATAGATTACAACCCAATAATGAAATACCGTGCGCGATTTTATTGCGTCGGTTTGCCATAATAGCAGTTAAAACATGCGCTTATAAAGTTTTTAACGATTAATTCGTTCAAATATATTCTAAATATCCAGAAATAAATTGGCGGCGAAAATAATTAATTGTATTTTTGCAGCCAATTTTTTAATTTTTCATTTATTCATTATGTACGCAGTCGTAAACATAGCCGGTCAGCAATTCAAAGTGACGCAAGGGCAGCAGCTCTTCGTTCACCGGTTAGAAGCCGAAGAAGGACAAAGTGTAGAGTTTAAAGAAGTTTTACTTCTCGATAACAACGGCACAGTTCAGGTAGGCACGCCGACAGTAGCGGGTGTTAGTGTTAAAGCCACTATCAACAGCCACGTGAAAGGCGATAAAGTCATTGTTTTCAAAAAGAAACGCCGTAAAGGTTACCGTGTTAAAAATGGTCACCGCGATTTTCTAACCAATATCACAATTGATGCTATTGGTGTGTAATTTTTGATTTCATCATTTTTTATCATTTTCAAAATTTAGTCAACAATGGCTCACAAGAAAGGTGCGGGTAGTACCGACAACGGACGCGATAGCGCGCCGCAGTACCTTGGTGTAAAGAAATTTGGCGGCGAACGCGTTCGCGCTGGAAATATAATTGTAACGCAACGCGGAACAAGATTTCACCCAGGTATTAATACGTATTTAGGAAAAGATTTTACACTCCACGCCGCAATTGAAGGCGTTGTTTGTTTTCGTTATGGCAGAGATGCTAAACGTGTTGTTTATGTTTCTCCCGTAAAAGAGGATGGTTCTTTATTGGTGCCGCCACAACCACGGAAAGTTAAAGGTGCTAAAACTTCATTGCTTACCGTAGCAGATCGCTTAGCGCGTTCATCTGCGAAAGCAACTGTTAGAACAGCTAAACCTGTAGTAGCAAAAACAACTGTTGCTAAAGCTACTCTTGCTGAACCAGTTATTGCGCACGTTGCAGAGACAGTTCATGTTGAGCCAGCTGTTGCGCACGTTGCAGAAGCAGTTCATGTTGAGCCAGTTGTTGCGCACGTTGCAAAAACAGTTACACCTCAAGCTGCATCCGCAAAAGATGATTTGAAAAAAATTGAAGGCATTGGACCGAAAATAGAAGAATTATTCAATAATGCGGGTATTCACACGTTCGCAGAATTAGCAGCGGCAGATGTTGAACATTTGAAAGAAATTTTACACGCTGCTGGCCCTCGTTACACGATTCATAATCCAGCTTCTTGGTCGCATCAATCTGAGATGGCAGCTGCTGGTCAGTGGGCAGAATTAAAGATCTGGCAAGATGCGCACATTGGTGGGAAAGAATAAATTGAGTTGATAGTTGATAGTTTTTTGATAAAGTTAAATTATCAACCAAAATTTATAAAGAAGTTTTCATAGCTTTATTTTATATTCTAAACCTTGCTAACAACATTAGCAAGGTTTTTTATTTTATGAGGTAACGCAAATTCATTACCGTACACTTTTTTTTTAAAGAATTAAGTTGAGTTCTTTGACATTTTGAGATTAATTTCTAAGTGACATCTGTTACAGTATTCCAGATATGC
>JAYVVO010000530.1:0-2950 GCA_043786955.1 Saprospiraceae bacterium | reverse complement strand
TCATCGTTGATGCGTTGGCAGCTGTGACTGTGCCTTTACTCGGAAACGCCGATTTAAGCGTCGGTATTTTATCGAACATAACGTTGCGAAATTCCTCGTCTTCAGAAATTGTTATCACGCCTTTGCGCGTTGGGATATCAATGGGAGAAATTTCATTTTTAAATTTGCCATTCTCAGTCGCTGCTGCTGAGCGTTTGTAAGAGTTAATGGCAAATTCATCTTGCGCTTCGCGCGAAATCTGATATTTATCTGCGGTTTTGTCTGCAAATTCACCCATTGCTTTGTTGTCATAAGGGTTTACTAAACCATCTCTGCTCAAACCATCAATCAATGCCGCGTCACCGTATTTATAACCGAATCGCGCTTTTGGAATATAAAACGGTACTTGCGACATACTTTCCGTACCACCTACAACTACAATATCTGCATCATTCATTAAAATGCTTTGCGCACCATACATAGCCGCTTTCATTCCTGACGCACAAACTTTATTAACGGTTGTACAAATCGTGGATTCGCTCAAACCTGCTGCCAACGCAATTTGTCGCGCGGGTGCCTGACCAACATTGGCTGAAACCACGTTGCCAAATATTAATTCTTCTACTAAATTGGGATCGAGATTAATTTTTTGCAACGCTGATTTAACAGCGTGCGTTCCTAACTGAACTGCTGAGAGTTCGGCTAATTTGCCGCCAAAACTTCCAATCGGTGTTCTTGCAACTGAAACGATGAAAACTTCTTTCATTTTAAAGATTTTTTGCAAAATTATAAAATCATGCGATGAATTAATTAAAAAGGTTGCTCAAAACTGAACAACCTTTCTATTTCTTTTAGAAAAATTTAATAACCCATTCCTTGTCTGCCGCCCATTCCGCCATTCATTCCACCGCGACGACCGCTACCCATTTGCATAGGTCTTGATCCAGCGTTTTCCGCTTCGCGTTTCATTTTTTTGACTAACTTATCGAATTTAACTTTTTGTTCTGTGCTGAGCAAAGGTTTAATCTCATTATTTTTTGCCATCATCACACCTTCCATTTTATTTCTAACGGTTGAAAAATCGCCCGCAGCTTTTGCTTCATCAAAAATTTCTCTGAACTGTCCATTGTATTTTAAGTTAACGGCAGATACTTGCGTGGTTTGTTCTTCAGTTAACACCAATTCTTTTTTATAACGTTGCGTTTCGCGGTCTGCCATTTCTTTAGGTGTTGGCATTTTAGGCGCAGCTTTATCATCGCCGTTTTGCTCTTCTTGTTGTTGTGCGCTCACAAAATTGATTGCACCGAGTATAAATAGGGATAGAAAAAAAAATTTCTTCATTACAGATTTTTAATTGAATAAATAATACACAAAATTAAGCGAAATATGCGATTTGTAAATATTTTTACGGATTAATCGTAGGTTTAACAGAAGTTTAAATTTTGATGCGGTGAAAAATTTAATTTTAAAATAAAAATCCTAATGCAATTGTAATCACACACGATTGTAAAACCTTATCTTCGTGCGGTTTCGTTGTTCGTTGCTCGTTGTGCGTTGCTTATTTTGGAATACTCTTAAACGAACAACTATCAACTATCAACTATCAACGAAAAACTAACAACTAACAAATTTTTATGCCCATTGGAGTTATTGGTTCGGGAAGTTTTGGAATGGCGATTGCACTTTTGTTGCAAGAAAATACAGATGTTTTGATATACACGCGCAATGTTGAAACGGCACAAGCGATTAATGCCACGCACAGTTTGAACGGAATTGCTTTAGGTGAAAATGTAAAAGCGACTACGGATGCCAAAGAAGTGTGCGAAAAATGTCTTCTCATAATGCCGATGGTTCCATCTGGATTTTTTAGAGAAACGATTCGGTTATTTGCCCCATATTTGAAACCGCATCATTTAGTAATTCACGGAACGAAAGGGCTTGACTTGGTAGGCATTAGCGAAGAAGAATTAACTAAAGTGCGCAAATGTACGCGTGCTAACGTGCGTACTATGAGTGAAGTAATTGCTGAAGAAACCTCAGTTATTCGTATTGGGTGTTTATCGGGACCAAATTTAGCAAAAGAGTTGATTGAAAAACAACCTGGTGCGACGCTTATAGCGAGTAAATTCGATGAAGTGATTGATGCGGGTCAGAAAGTTTTAGGATCAAAACGTTTTCACGTGTTCGGTTCGTACGAAATTCTTGGTGTTGAATTAGCAGGCGCTTTAAAAAATATTATTGCACTCGGTTCAGGCATTTTAGGGGGTAAAAAACTCGGTAGAAATTTACAGGCAATGCTCATCTCGCGTGGATTGACAGAAATGATTTCGCTTGGTGCAAAACTTGGTGCATCGAATAAAGCTTTTTTAGGCACAGCAGGTATCGGCGATTTAGTCGCGACAGCCACAAGCACCGATAGCCGAAATTATAAATTCGGTATGCGTTTAGCCAACGGCGAAAAATTAGACGACATTATTGCCTCAGAAAAAGAAATTGCGGAAGGTGTGCGCACTTTGCGAATTACTTACAAATTGGCTAAAAGTTATCGCCTACATCTGCCGATTATTCAGCGAATGTATCTTATGGTTTTTGAAAATTATGATATTGATAAAGCCATTGAATATTTAATGGAATATCCTTATGATGTTGACGTTGATTTTGTTTAATTTTGGATACGTCCGGAGAACTTTAAAAGTTCCCCGAACGTAAAAAACTGTCAATTAATTTGCTCCATGAAAATTAAAATTTTATTCCTTTTTTTAGCTCTTTTGACGGCTCATAGCTCAAAGCTCATAGCTCAAAGCTCTCAAAGTATTATTCGCGGAACTATTTTAAATAAAAATGATGGTCAGCCATTGGCGTATGCAACTGTGTATGTGGATGAACTTAAAAGTGGAACGACAACTGACATCAATGGATTTTTTCAAATCTCGAACGTTGCTGCGGGAGATTATAATTTAAAAATTAGTTT
>JAYVVO010000529.1:0-2950 GCA_043786955.1 Saprospiraceae bacterium | reverse complement strand
TAAGCGGGATTTACCCTAGATTTACAGGGATTTTACACTGGATAATAACTTTTAGTTTCCAGTACGCATCCGCAATTCCTGATGGAGGAGACCAAATAGCAATGATATTATCATTATATTTTGTTCCAATTACTGTTATGGATAACAGAAAAAACCATTTTTATACTTCAATATATCAAACTTCTTTTCAAAATAGTGTTTCGTGTTTAGTTACTAAGTTTCTTATTCCATTACAAATGTCAATTATTTACTTTCATTCAGCGATTGAGAAATTATATAAATTAGAAGAATGGCGGAATGGGACAGCTCTGTATTATATTTTAGAGGATCCTCTTTTTGGATCTTCATTTTTTAAAAAACAGATTATGAATTTGTTTTCAAGTAAGTACATAGTTGTTCCTCTTACTTGGGGTACTGTTTTGATTGAAATTCTTTTATTTAGTGCCTTATTTATGAATTATAAAAATAAAAAAATACTATTTTTTATAGGTACAATTTTTCATTTTAGTATAATTTTATTTTTCGGGCTTTTTAGTTTTTTTTTTAGTATGTTTAGTGGCCTCATAGTATATTTACTAAATCCTTCTGATAATTTTAGATTCTTTAATTTTAAAAAATTGCCATTAATAAAAAGTATTTCAAAATATAAACTTAACTTATAAATTAATGCAAACTAAACAATGAATGAAATAATTTTAAAAGGAAGTTATTTAACCAATTTTTATAAAGAAGTTTTAATGGATCAATATCTTAAAATAAATAAATCTAATAGACCTAAATTTGAAATATTGTCTAAAAATAATTTTATCAGTTTAATTGCAATTGAAGAAGAATTAAATTCGCATATTTAAGTCAATCAAAAATTTTAATGTTCAGAACTCATACTTGTGGCGATTTGCGCTTAACCGACACCGAAAAAAATGTAAAACTCAGTGGTTGGGTGGATGCTGTGCGCGCTTTCGGACCGATGACTTTTGTTGACCTGCGCGATCGCTACGGCATTACGCAAATTGTTTTTAATGCTGCTGAAGGCAGTACGTTGAACGAAGAAGCGGAAAAATTAGGACGCGAAACTGTTATTTCTGTGCAAGGCGTTGTGCGCGAACGCACAGCTAAAAACGCAGCGCGATTAACTGGCGATGTAGAGATTGTGGCGAGCGTACTCACGATTGTGAACGAATCGAAAGTGCCGCCGTTCACGATAAAAGAAGATACAGACGGTGGCGACGATTTGCGTATGAAATACCGATATTTGGATTTGCGCCGACCGAATGTGCAACAAAATTTATTTTTTAGATCGAAAGTAGCGATTGAAGTACGCAAATATTTGAGCGCGCAAGATTTTATTGAAGTGGAAACGCCGAATCTGATAAAATCTACACCTGAAGGCGCGCGCGATTTTGTTGTGCCGAGTCGTATGCACGCAGGGCAGTTTTACGCGTTACCGCAATCGCCGCAAATGTTCAAGCAATTGTTGATGGTGTCTGGTTTCGATAAATACTTTCAGATTGTTAAATGTTTTAGAGACGAAGATTTACGCGCCGATCGTCAACCTGAATTTACTCAAATAGATTGCGAGATGTCGTTTGTCACGCAAGAAGATATTTTAAATACTTTTGAAGGTTTGACGAAACATTTGTTCAAAGAATGTTTGGGTCTGGAGTTTTCTGAATTTCCGCGCATGACGTTTGACGAAGCGCAAAAACTCTACGGCTCCGATAAACCGGATATTCGTTTCGAGATGAAATTTGTGGAGCTCGAAGGATTAATGAAAAATAAAGGATTTAGTGTTTTCGATTCGGCTGAAAGCATTATTGGTATTTGTGCTAAAGGAACGGCTGCAACCTATACAAACAAAACGATTTCCGATTTAACCGAGTGGGTGAAACGTCCGCAAATTGGTGCAAAAGGTTTGGTACATATAAAATTTGAAGAAGACGGCACGATAAAATCGCCTGTATCGAAATTTTATTCCGACGCAGATTTACACGCTGTTGCTGCGGCTTGCGGCGCGGAAAAAGGTGATATTGTTTTTATTTTGAGTGGCGAAACCGAAAAAACGCGCAAACAACTCTCCGAATTGCGTCTCGAACTCGGTACGCGTTTGGGTTTGCGAAAAGCAACGGATTTTAAACCACTTTGGGTAATTGATTTTCCTTTGTTAGAATGGAACGAAGACGCACAACGTTTTTATGCCATGCACCATCCGTTCACTTCGCCAAAACAAAAAGATATTGAACTTATGCTCAGCGGCGACCATGAAGTAATGAAAAATTTGCGCGCCGATGCGTACGATTTAGTGTTGAACGGCGTAGAAATTGGTGGCGGTTCTATCCGTATTCATTCGCGCGAATTGCAAGCTAAAAACTTTAAACTGCTCGGCTTCACACCCGAACAAGCCGAAGAACAATTTGGTTTTTTACTCGGTGCATTCGAGTTTGGCGCACCACCACACGGCGGTTTAGCTTTTGGTCTCGATAGGTTAGTGGCAGTTATGTCGGGCAGTAATTCTATTCGCGATTTCATCGCATTTCCTAAAAACAATCAAGGCAGAGACGTAATGATTGACGCGCCAGCATTTATAGACGATGCGCAATTGAAAGAGTTAAGTCTGAATATAGTGGTGTTGAAAAGTGTTTAAAGCAATTCTTTTTTCTTATTCAACGCGCTTCCCAACGAAAAAGTAGCGATAAATAATGTCATTCCCAATACAAATCTTTCTGGATTGGGTAAGATGTGAAAAAAACTTGTACGTGTAAAAATGAGATACGCTGACCATAGCACAATCATCAATAAACCATTTCCAACGCGTTTATCTTTTATCATTTTTTTAGTTTTAGTGCTTTTAAATTATTTTGTATTTTTATTTTGTGAAAAATTAGAAATGAGCATTGGGTAGGTCACAAACATTGCTGATAAAGTTAAGCCTACAACTGCTTTCCACGTTGGC
>JAYVVO010000528.1:0-2950 GCA_043786955.1 Saprospiraceae bacterium | reverse complement strand
TATTTATAATTTAGGCTATCCTGCGTGATGCCCGCATCTTTATTGCGCTTGTATTTTGTAATATTTCCATTCGCATCATAACTCACACGCTCTTGATAGTCTGCACTCGCACTAATTCGTTTTTATTTTACACGAAATTTATTTTTCAAATTTCTTTTTGATGCACTTAAATGTATAATTTCTTACCACATTTAATTGTGTAAATTTTGGTAACAATTTAGTTTTTGAAAATGAAAAATTATTTTTTGAAAACCCTACTGGCGTTTTTCGCAAACACTGCGTGCGTTTAATTTTTAAAACCCACGCACGTTGCATTGTGCAAAAGCTACTTTACTTTTACACTTATTTTATGTTTTTTCCCTAAATGTCAATGAACGTTTTGCAGAACCAAAGTAAAATTTTTACTCGTTTTGCTTTTTTAACACTTATCTCTTATTACTTTTAACCCAAAGCTTGATGAGCAGCTCAAGCTTATTGCCTCATAATTTTTTTTGCTTCCTCGTCACTTAAATTATAGTCTTGAAAATCTCTATTATAAAATAATATATGACAAATATGAGGCGATTTTGGAGAATAAACCACAGGAAAAGTTTTATTCTTTACACTATCGCATATTCCGTTAAACCACCCTTTATGCTCACGAGAACTTATTTTTTGATTATTTACTGTAAATTCAAACTCAATCTCACTATCAATAGGTCTTGTTAAAAATGCACAATCTGTTACCAAGCCTCTAGTAAACGCTTTGTTTTCAAACAGCTTTTTTTCATACTTACAATTATCATAACCTCCTTTAATAAATATATAAGCTAAAAAGCTAAAAAAAACATATTTAATATTCTTTTTGTTCATAAAAATTGAATTAGTTTGATTTTTCTCCATATTTTTTAAATTCATTTTCCATTTGCAATTTATTTGAAATTACATTTCCACCTGCATTTGTAAATGTATTGGAAGTGAAATTTAAAGTTGTACTGGGGAAAAGTATATGACCATTATTTAATTTTATACCTAAATTTAGAACTTTACCGCTTAAATAGTTTCCTATACCACCGTAAAAAATTCCTGCACTTCTTTCAGTAGATTTATTTAGATTTAAAACTGAATTGCCTGCTAACTGTTGATACAAACTATTTTCTGGATTCCTATTTTTTATATCATTGTAAGATAAAGTAGTAAAACTTCCACTTAGAGAACTCATAAAAGGATTAGTTAGAATAGCTTGGGATAAAGGGCTTAAGATACTCACTTTTTCCCAATCATTGCCATTAAGACCATATTGTACAGATGCATCAGCACCAGCAGATGTTAATTTAACTCCTATTATACCCCATGTAACTTTACTTTTAAGACCATTTTCGAAAATATCCTTAAAGCCAGTTGCAAATCTCGCCGTTCCTGTTGCTTCTGCAAAAATACCCCCACTTAAATAAGTCGCTGACAAATTAACTGTTGTTTGAATGGCAGCCTCAGTATATAGTCCAAATTTCCCAGTAGTTGAGACTGTGCTTTTAAAAGCTTCTTTTCCATCAGAATAACCACTTGGGATATAAGGCACATAATTATGACCATCCCAATACTCAAAAGTTTTATCACTATAAGTAGTACTGCTTGTTGTAACTCTAATGTACCAATACATATCTGCAGAGGCTTTAATTGCAAAATAATTATGCCCTGTCTTATGATAATCACCATAATTTGCCAAAATATCAATTTTTTCATATTGATTATCTTTTACTTTTTGAAGTGGTTCTGCACCGTCTAAGTCAACTGCCATTATTGGATTATCACCCGCAAAAATATAAGGCGAATATTGTGGATATTTCTTAAATAATGGATCAACGCTCAAAAAATGTGGAACTTTACTGTCATAAAAACGCATACCATAATCCTGCTCACCAGTTTCTTTATCATTTTCCTTTCCATTAAAACCATACCTATATAACGACGACGTATAAGTTCTCGAATCTATCGCCATGCCAAACGGAAAATAATCCGTCACTGAAATAACGACTGCGTTATAGCCCTTGTTTACACCAATTGTCGTGTCAACTTTGCGGTCGTTAATAACCGCCAACACATTGCCGAGATGGTTCGTTAACTCATAATTTCTCTTCCCCTCGTACAACTTACTTATTACCTGCAAACCTTTATTTACAAGCGTATCTGCTCTGTATAATCCCAGCCTACTACTACCAAAAATGTACTGCTCTCGCCAAGTGACAGAATCGTTATGCCGCGTATAAACGCCCATTGTGTTGCCTTGCGCATCTCTGATGTAATACGTGCGTGTTGTATCACCAGCTAAAACCACTCTTTTGAGTACCCTTTGCTGCATGGCATTGTAACCAAAAGTGAGGTTGGCACCGCCAGCCTTGTTGTTTTGAAGTATTTTTCCATACGGACTCCAACTCACAGACATACTTTGCGAATTATCCGCTACCATATTACCCGACTTATCATAAATATAGTTATTCGGGCTTTGGTTATCTATATCCGTCGTCGAAACATTATTTGCAACATTGTCCGTAATATACTGAAGCTGATTAGTCCCAGCATTGTATTTATAATTCAAACTATCCTGCGTCACGCCAGCATCTTTATTGCGCTTGTATTTTGTAATGTTTCCGTTCGCATCATAGTTAATTCTTTCTTGGTAATCTGCACTCGCTGTGGTTGTTTGCCATAAGTTTTGTGTGGCTGTTGCTTTCCAAGCATCCATTGTTGCAATGCGGTGCAATTGATCATAGCCATACGCATAACCAATCGATCTTCCGAGTTGTAAATTATGTTGCGATATCGCTCTGATATTACCGTTGTATAAATTCGGCGATGCAGTCGCAAATTTCGATATTCCCGTTGAATCTTGATCGAACGGACCTTTTGTAATGGGTTTGTAATCGCGGTTATAATAATGAATCACATAGCCCAGCACATCTTTAGGTTGAAA
>JAYVVO010000527.1:0-8397 GCA_043786955.1 Saprospiraceae bacterium | reverse complement strand
ATTGTTTGCGCCCTAAATGATTTATGAATAATTTTGTGGTTGTAAGTTTAAAGAAATCATTAACATCAAAATATTATTTTATGAGATCATTTAAGATACTCATTTTAGCAGCATTATTTTTTAGTTCGTTTTCTGCATTTGCTGCTGGTGATCCCGATGCTGGAAAAGCATCTTTTGTAAATAACTGCGCGACGTGTCATAACAAGAACATGAAAGATAAACTCACTGGACCTGCATTGGGTGGTGTTCGTGAGCGTTGGGGTGATGACAAAGCATTATATTCTTGGATTCGCAATAATGCAACTTTGCGTGCTACGGGTTATCCGAGAGCGGTACAGATTTATACCGAATACGGTGGCTCGAACATGACTGTCTTTTCTGCTTTTAAAGATGCTGATATTGATAACTTACTCTCTTACATTGAAGGCGTTGCTAAAGGAACTTATGGTACTCCTAAAAATGCTGTTGTAGGTGCAAAGCTTGCTGGCGGAACTGAAGGTGAGGATAAAGATAATAACTCACTGCTTTACATCATTGGTTTCGCTTTGCTAACAACTTTGGTTGTAGTTCTTTCTAAAGTAACAATAAATTTAAGCAAAGCGGCTGCTGAAAAAAATGGTGAGATTTACACCGATAGAACTTGGACGGATTTCTTAACAAGCAAAGGTGTTATCGGATTTGTAATTTTCTCATTGATTGTTTTGGGCGGTTACACAACCGTAAATAACGCGATTGCTTTAGGGCGTCAACAAACTTACTCACCCGATCAGCCGATTAAATTTTCGCACAAAACACACTCAGGTTTAAATAAAATTGATTGCCAATATTGTCACGATGGTGCGCGCCGCTCTAAACACGGTTTAATTCCTGCAACCAATACTTGTATGAATTGCCACAAAGCAATTAAGGTTGGCTCGCAATACAAAACTGCTGAATTAACTAAAATTTATGCTTCTTCTGGTTGGGATCCGAGTACTGATAAGTACATTGATAACTATAATAACATGAGTGAAGATGAAGTTGCTGCTATTTTCAAAAAATGGATTTCTTCAAAATACCGCGAAGAGCGCAAACTTGATACAACGATTAAAGTATCGAATGACGAAAGAAATTTTGTAGATGCTCAGTGGAACGATATCGCTTCTTCTTTAAAATCGCCTTATAAAGATAAAGTTCAAGGTCCGATTGAGTGGAAACGCATACACAATTTGCCCGATCACGTTTATTTCAATCACGCGCAACACGTTGCTGTTGGTAAAGTAGCTTGTCAAACGTGTCACGGACCAGCGGAAACAATGGTAGTGATGAAACAGTATGCACCACTTTCAATGGGTTGGTGTATCAACTGTCATAGAGAAACCTCAGTGAAGTTTGAAGAGAATGATTATTACAAATCGTACACAAAGTATCACGAAGAAATAAAAAAAGGTACACGCGATAAAGTAACTGTTGAAGATATCGGCGGTTTAGAGTGTCAAAAATGCCACTATTAATTCGTTGTTGGTTGCTCGTTGTTAGTTGTTCGATTACGAGCGATTAACAACGACCAACTATCAACTAACAACTATTAACTATTTTTATGGAATTGAATAACAACGATGCACTTTGGATTAACGTTTCCGATCTAACAGGAGACAGTGCAAGTGTACCGAAAAGTAATACCGAAATTGGTATTGTTGAAAAAGCATTGACAGAAGAAAATTCACCTTTCGCAGCAAATCGTCGTGATTTTTTAAAATTCATGGGTTTTGGTTTAGGTGCAGCAACAGTGGCAGCAAGTTGTGAAATTCCTGTGCGTCGCGCTATACCTTATGTAGTAAAACCCGATACGATTGTACCAGGTGTTGCTAACTATTATGCATCTTCATACGTACAAGGTGGCGAGTATTGCCCAGTTTTAGTAAAAGTACGCGAAGGTCGCCCCATAAAAATTGAAGGCAATGCGCTTTCAAAAGTAACATTAGGTGGAACCTCAGCGCGTGCACAAGCATCGGTTTTAGGTCTATACGATACTTTCCGTATTCAAACACCTGGAAAAATAACCAATGGTAAAGTTGAAAAGAGTAATTGGGCAAGTTTAGATTCGGTTGTTAAGGGTAAATTAAATGTAGGTAGTCGTATTCGTATCATTACGAACACTATCATCAGCCCAACAACTAAGGCTGCCATTGCCGACTTCAAAATAAAATTTCCACAAACACAAGTTATAACGTACGATCCTGTCTCTTCATCGGCTATTTTAATGGCTAATGATATTTGTTACGGTCAAAAAGTTATTCCCGATTATAAATTTGATTTAGCACAAGTTATCGTTTCGTTCGATGCTGATTTCTTAGGTTCATGGATTTCGCCGACAGAATATTCAGCGCAGTATGTCAAGAACCGTGTCATCAACGCCGAAAAGCCAACGATGAGCCAACACTTTCAAGTCGAAAGTCACATGTCGCTCACGGGTTCTAATGCAGATAATAGAATTTTAGTAAAACCGAGCGAGCAAAGTGCAGCTATTGCAACTTTGTATAATTATGTTGCAAGTATTACTGGTGGTGGCAAAACGTATTCCGTTCCTGCCATCAACGCTAAAGCAGACGTTGCGCTTAAAACATTAGCGCAAGTTTTATCAAATAATAAAAATAAATCTCTCATAGTCAGTGGTTCAAACAACGTGAACGATCAAATTATTATTAATTTGATTAATGGAATGTTGGGTGGTATAGATAATACTGTGAGTTTTGCCGAAGTTAATTACTTGCGCCAAGGTGATGATGCTGGGTTACAAAATTGTATTTCCGAAATGGAAAATGGTGGGGTAGATGCCGTTTTTATTTGGGGTGCAAATCCGAGTTACGAATTAGCAAACGCTGATAGATTCACAAATGCTTTGAAAAAAGTAGGCTTGAGTGTGTCATTCAATTTAACCGTTGATGAGACAACAGCAAATTGCCAATATAGCGCGCCGTCGCATCACTTTTTAGAAAGTTGGGGCGATGCTAATCCCAAAGCGGGTCATTACAGTTTAATACAACCAACCATTTCGCCTTTGTTCGATTCGCGTCAGCCAGAAGTGAGTTTACTCACTTGGGCAGAATTAGCACCGCAGACAGAGCAACCGATGTATGATTATTTAGTCAATAACTGGAAGAATAATTTATTTGCAAAACAAAAAGAATTTGCCACTTTCCAACCTTTCTGGGATTTCACTTTGCATAACGGCATTTATGAAACGGGCGAATATGTAGTAAAACAAAATTTTGGTTTCGGTGGAAACATTGAAGCTGCTTTCGCAGGTATTAAAGCACCAGAAACTAATGGCGTTGAAGTTTCTTTTTTTGAAACAGTTAACGTTGGTAACGGACAGTTCGCAAATAATCCTTGGTTGTTAGAAATGCCTGATCCTGTCACGCGTACAGTGTGGGGAAATACTTTAACAGTTCCTGTTAAATTTGACGGCGTGAATGATTTCAGCGCATTCAATAATTTAAAAGATGGTGATAAAGTTGATGTTGAAATTAATGGTAAAAAATATAATTGCGTTGTAACGCGTCAGTTTGGGCAAATGGAAAATACCGTTGCCATTGCACTCGGTTACGGCAGAACGGCTGCGGGCTATTGCAGCAATTACGGAACAAATGTCAATTCAGCTTTACCGATTAATAATGGTTTGCCGCAATATTTTGCGACGAACGTAAAAGTAAGTAACAAAGTCGGCGTTGACGATAAATTTGCTTGCGTACAGTATCACCACACAATGGGTGTTACGGCGTATGGTAAAGAAGAAGGAAAAGAAATCAATGCAGACGAAAAATCACTCGGCTGGAAAGGTTTTCAAGGTTCATTGGTGGATAGAACAATTATTCGTCGTTCAAACTTAACAGATTTACCAAAACTTCTTACAAAATTAGAAGAAGAAAGAACGGAGCACAAAGAAGCGAACGCACAAACATTGTATCGCTCGCATCAAGATAAATACCTGAGTGGTTTGCATTGGGGAATGCACATTGATTTAAACGCTTGCACAGGTTGCGGATCGTGCACGATTGCGTGTATGGCAGAAAATAATGTACCGGTTGTTGGAAAATATGAGGTGCATCGCCACCATGAAATGTCGTGGTTGCGCATAGATCGATACTATTATGGTGCTGTCGAAAATCCGAACGTTGTTTATCAACCAATGATGTGTCAACATTGCGACAATGCACCTTGCGAGAACGTTTGTCCAGTAAATGCAACGAATCACTCGAGCGAAGGTATAAACCAAATGACGTACAACCGTTGTATTGGTACGCGTTATTGCGCGAATAACTGCCCTTACAAAGTGCGTCGTTTCAACTGGCAAGATTACACAACGGCTGATATTTTTCCATGGAATGAGCGTACGTTGAACGGTTCGTCACTTGGTTTTTCAACCGAAATGCCTTACGGTGCAGATAATTTAACGCGTATGGTTTTGAATCCTGACGTGACAGTGCGTTCGCGTGGCGTTATCGAAAAATGTTCTTTCTGTATGCAACGTATTCAAGAAGGTAAGCTTGGAGCGAAACGCGAAAACCGTCAGTTCAGAGACAGCGATGTTAAAACGGCTTGTCAAACAGCTTGTCCGACAGGTGCCATTACTTTCGGTAATAAAAATAACAAAAACAGCGAGTTAAATAAATTGCGTAAATCGGATTTAGTTTACCGCGTTTTAGAAGAAGTTAATACAGAAGCAAACGTTTCTTATTCCGCTAAAATTATTAATAAAATATAGCTTTAAGCCATGAACCATGAGTTATGAGTTGCCCATTTAGAGTACTCATAGCTCATAGCTCAAAGCTCATAGCTCCTTAAAATTAGAAACATGAGTGCAGTAGTATCGTCAATTCGTGAGCCGCTCATCCTTGGCAACAAAACGTACCATCAGATTACGGAGGATATTTGTCGCCCGACAGAAACCGCGCCATCGAAAGAATGGATAATTGGTTTTCTGATTGCATTAGGTGGTTTAAGTACCTACTTATTTTGCGTCGTCTGGACGGTTTGGAACGGTATCGGTTCTTGGAACTTAAACCGTACTATTGGTTGGGGTTGGGATATTACCAATTTCGTTTGGTGGGTTGGTATCGGTCATGCAGGTACGCTCATTTCTGCGATTTTGTTATTGTTCCGTCAAAAATGGAGAACAGGTGTAAACCGTGCAGCAGAAGCGATGACAATTTTCGCCGTTATTTGTGCTGGTCAATTTCCGATTATACATATGGGTCGCGTTTGGATGGCAATATTTATTTTTCCTTATCCGAACACACGTGGTCCATTGTGGCCTAACTTTAACTCGCCATTATTTTGGGACGTTTTTGCGATCTCAACATATTTCACTGTGTCGCTTTTGTTTTGGTACACGGGTTTAGTTCCCGATTTCGCCACCGTTCGCGATAGAGCAACCGGTTGGAGAAAAAGAATGTACACTGGTTTAGCTTTGGGTTGGACTGGCGCTGCCAAACACTGGCAACGTTGGGAATCACTATCGCTCGTTTTAGCCGGTATTTCAACACCGCTCGTACTTTCTGTTCACACTATTGTAAGTTTTGACTTTGCTACTTCTGTCATTCCAGGTTGGCACACAACTATTTTTCCGCCGTATTTTGTTGCGGGTGCAATCTTTTCTGGTTTTGCAATGGTGCTAACGCTCATGCTCATAGTGCGTAAATTATTAAAATTAGAGGACTACATAACAATTGAGCACGTCGAAAGTATGAACAAAGTTATTTTATTAACGGGTTCAATTGTTGGTGTAGCGTATTTAACAGAATTATTTATTTCGTGGTATTCAGGCTATGTTTACGAGCAATTCGCTTTTTATAATCGCGTTTTCGGCATTTACTGGTGGTCGTATTTCGGTATGATGCTTTGCAATGTTGTTTCACCACAATTATTTTGGAGTAAAAAATTGCGTACAAATATTTGGGTGACGTTCTTCATGTCTATCTTCATCAACATTGGTATGTGGTTCGAGCGTTTCGTAATCATTGCAACTACTTTAGCGCGCGATTATTTGCCATCATCTTGGAGTTATTACTCACCTACGTGGGTTGAAATCGGACTATTCATCGGTTCCCTCGGTTTGTTTTTCACTTGTTTTTTAATTTTTACGCGCATTGCGCCCGTGGTTGCTATCGCAGAAATCAAAGCTATTTTAAAAACAATGGGCAACCAATACGTGAAACATAACACAGTTGCTGACCACGCACATCACGACGATCACGCGGTTGTTACTGCTGCGGATGGAAGTGCTGCTGCAAAACATTAAATAGAAGGAAGGTTTATAAAATAATTGTTCTAAAAAAAATTATTAGTATTATCAATCAGCATACAGCTTGAAACTGAAAGTCCAAAGTGGCTCAAAGCTTAAAGCTCAAAGCTCAAAGCTATTAAAAATGAAAGTTTATAATAAAGAAATTTTATACGGATTGTATGACGATGAAACTGATTTACTCAAAGCAGTGACATCGGCTAACAAAAAGCATTTAGGTATTTGGGACGTGTTCACACCGTTTCCAGTGCACGGTTTAGATCCTTTATTGGGTTTAGAAGAATCGCGCTTGCACCAAGCGGGTTTTGTGTATGGTTTTATCGGTACTTGCACTGCGTTCTTATTTATGACGTGGGCATTCGTGAGCGATTGGCCTATCATTTTTGGAAATAAACCTTTTTGGGCAGTGCCGGCATTCATTCCTGTTACTTTCGAATTAACGGTTTTGTTTGCATCGGTAGGTATGGTTGTCACATTTTACACGATTTGTGGAATGGGTTTCGGTGTTCAAAATCCGACGCTTGACGAATCAACAACAGACGATAAGTTTTGTGTGGCTTTTGATGTGAGTGGCGCAACGAATACTGAAATTTCAGATTTAAAATCTTACTTCGCAACAACAGGTGCTTCTAAAGTAGCACAAAAATATATTTAGCTTAAGGAATAGGGAATAAGTAAAAACGAAAACCCTTTTACTTATTTCTTATTACCTAAAGCTTATTCCTTAAAAACAACTAATATGTTTAAGTTCAAGTCAGGCTTATTTATTTTAGCAACTTATATTCTTGTAAGTGCCACATTTATGGCGTGCTCGCCTGCTGGAGGTAACAGCACAGGTCACGAATACATGCCGGATATGGCGCACTCGATTGCAGGAGAAGCTAACGTTATTGATGAGTATTCAACGCATACTTGGAATAAGCAAAGTACACGTACCCTCATTGAGCTGTATGGCAAACCGCGTATGCCTATTAAAGGTACTATTCCGAGAGGTTCGGTAGGCTTAACGGCAACAAGTTTTTCGGATGCAGAATATAAAGAACTTTCTGGACAGAGCAACAGAGGCATATCAACACCAATAAATGGAAACGTGCCGTATTATTACGCCGATTCCGACGATGAACGTATACGCGCAACAAAAGAAATTGCGATGAATCCGTTGCCCATTACGAAAGAGAATTTAGCTAAAGGAAAAGAACTTTGGACGATTTATTGTGGAATTTGTCACGGTACAAAGTGCGCTGGAAATGGTTATTTGGTTAGCGATGAAAATCCGAACGCAAAATATCCTGCGCAACCCGCTAATTTGTTACTTGATACCTTTGCGAATGGAAATAATGGTCGCATATATCACGCCATGATGTACGGTAAAAATGTGATGGGAAATTATGCAGATAAATTGAGTTACACCGAGCGTTGGCAGGTTATTCACTATATTCGCAAATGCCAAGCGGATGACAAGAAAATGCAGTACGATGAAAATCAAAATGCTTTCAGACCATTGCAAGCATTATCAGATTCTGCTTATAAAGCTAATTTAGCAAATCGTGGTACAATAAATAAGTCAGAGAAAAAAGCAACTGGTTTTATAAACAAAACAGAAAAGAAAGTTTCGGATGCAACTAAAAAAACAGTTGAAAAAGGAATAATTACAAGCCGTTAAAAAATACTTTTTAAAGAATTATAGTTTGCGATATTATGAAGCAATTTGTATTTGAGTCGAAACAAAAAACCGTACTACTTGGTGGTATGGCATTGGGTGTAATTTGTTTAGCCACTTCGTATTTTTTCGACGTGACGGGCAGTTCTCACACACGTTTTTGGACTAATCTTCTCCAAAATTCTGTATTCTTCACAGGCATTGCATTTACCATGACGTTTATGCTCGCTGCAACAACAACAGCTTACGCAGGTTGGCACATCGTGTTTAAAAGAATATGGGAAGCCATGTCATTATTTTTGCCAGTAGGTTTAGTCGGATTAATTGTGGTGGGTTTAGGCTCTTACCTACATTGGAACCATTTATATCCTTGGGCTGAAAAAATTGATGCAGTCAAAGATCCTATCTTGGCTGGCAAATCAGGATTTTTAAATTTTGGTTGGTATTCATT
>JAYVVO010000526.1:0-2970 GCA_043786955.1 Saprospiraceae bacterium | reverse complement strand
ACTCATATTCGGGGTGATTATGAATAGGATAATCGAAGCCGTTGTTAGAAGAATCTAAAACGACAAAAATATCAATTGCTTTTAGCGGTGTAATCTCTTGGTAAATATTCATTCCAAAGAATTTTATGTGTTGAAAATTAACTCATACAAAAAAGAATTTTAAAATAAATAGTGTATTTCATAAAAGTACAACATTTCAACCTAATTGTATCAAACGTACATTTTAAAAACGCCTACTTTTGACATCACGACATAAAAATATTTTGATATGGTTCAAATATACTCACTAAAGAATTTTCAGCGAAGTTTTTTTCTCATTTTTTCTTTCTTATTTGCATTTTCCTTTTTGATTATTCCGCTTGCAAATGCTCAAAAAATTACGGTATCGGGTGTCGTTATTTCAGCAGAAGATAATCAACCAATCATTGGTGCAAATATTTCAGAAAAAGGTATCCTCAACGCAAGTGTCACTAATTCCGATGGAGTTTTCAATATCAATGTTGGTTCAAACAATGCTATTTTAGTTTTTAGTTATGTAGGTTTAGAGAACTTAGAAATTCCTGTCGGTACTTCTCCGATGCGCATTTTAATGCAGGCGAGTAATTCTATTTTACGGGATGTTGTTGTAACTGGTTATAAAAAAGAAATTCGCGCCGATGTTTCCACCGCTATTGCATCCATAAAATCAAAAGATATTGCCAATTTAGTTGTATTGGGTGTTGATCAAGCCTTGCAAGGGCAAGTTCCGGGTGTTATGGTAACACAAGTTTCGGGCGCACCAGGAGACGATATTGCTGTACGTATTCGCGGTGCAGGAACACTCGGTAATAATAATCCATTGTATATAGTTGATGGTGTGCCGACAATAACGAACATTAATATGTTTTCCGTCGCGGATATTGAATCTATCGATATTTTAAAAGATGGCGCTGCGGCTATTTATGGCGCACGCGCTGCGAATGGTGTTGTCTTAATTACAACCAAACGCGGAAAGGGCGGCAAACCAAAATTTTCTTTCGACGCTTACACAGGTGTTCAAAATGCAGTGAATCTGCCTAAGCTTTTGAACGCAAAAAACTACCTCACTATTAGAAACGAAGCGATTACAAATGCCAACGCGCAGCGCGATCCGATACGTCAAATAAAAACGTACGATCCGAGTATATTAAATAATTTACCCGATAACGATTGGTTGAGTATAGTTTTTCGTGCAGCACCGATTCAACATTATTCGTTTACGGGAAATGGCGGTAACGAAAATGCCAATTTTTATCTTTCTGGTGAATATCAAACGCAAAATGGCGTTTTTTTAGGACAGGGTTTTGATAAATATCAAGTGCGATTTAACGGTGAGGTAGGTGATAAAAAATTTAAGATTGGAAATAATATTTCTTTCTCAATTACGAATAGAAAATTAGTGGGCTCATCTGGCGACGGCACTGGCGCAGGAAATGAATTGAGTGGCATTCGATATGCCTTAATTGCTGCTCCCGTTTTTCCGTTGCGCAATGCCGACGGCAGATATTATAACGTTACTTCCGAACTCGGCGACCCAACACTTTATGGCGATGGCAATGCAAATCCTATCGTTTTTATAAACAACACCGATTGGACGATTAAGCGATACAGGATTTTTGGAAATGTTTTTGCGGAATATGCACCTATCAATGGTTTGAAATTGCGCACCAGTTTGGGTGGCGATTTTTTATTTCAAGATGAAAAATTATTTAAAATTCGGCTTTCTGATGCCATTTATAATCCAACTTCGTTGAATGAGGGGCGCGTTTTCGATCAAACATTGATTTGGAATAATACTGTTGATTATTCCAAAACTTTAGGTAAACACCGTTTTTCGGCATTGATTGGGACAGAAGCAATTCAAAATCATACGGATTATTTGGGCGCGTCTGCTAATAATTTCAGAAGAACAGATTCGCTGTTTCGTTACATCAACGCGAGTATTCCAGCCGATTTAAATAATATTGGTGCATCGGGTGTTGCGACCGAGTGGTCTTTGCTGTCCTATTTTGGTCAAGTCGGTTATACATTTGATAACCGTTATGTTCTCGGTGCTTCCGTGCGTCGCGATGGTTCTTCGCGCTTCGGTCCGAATAATCGGTGGGGAACATTTCCTTCGGTTTCTGCAGCGTGGAATATAATTAGCAATGAGCAGTTAGCTATGAGCCATGAGCCGCTAAATGAGAGTAGCTCAAAGCTCAAAGCTCAAAGCTCAAGGCTGCTTTCTTCTTTAAAACTCCGCGCCAGTTGGGGTCAACTCGGAAATCAAGAAATTGGCAATTACCCATTCAGCTCTTTAGTGGCAACAGGTCAGCAAGTATATACTTTGGGTGATAAAAGTATAACAGGTGCAACGATAGTTGAAACTGGAAATAGCAATGTGAAATGGGAAACGACGACTCAAACTAATCTAGGTTTAGATGCCAGTTTTTGGCAAGATCGCCTGTCGTTAATTGTTGACGTGTACAGAAAAAGAACTGACGATATTTTAGTGCGCGTGCCTGTGCCGCAAGCAGGAGGATCGCAAAATCCGCCGTATGTAAATGCAGGCTCTGTGGAAAATAAAGGTTTGGAGTTGGGATTGATTTATAAAAATCGCATTTCAGATTTTAAATACAATGTAAGTGCAAATATTTCCTTCTTACAAAATAAAGTACTCAATATAGCTGGAAGCGAACCTATTTTGGGTGGATTTGGTTTAGGCGACGGACCACTCACGCGCACTGAGGCGGGGTATCCCATTGGTTCTTTTTATTTGTATAAAATGGTCGGCATTTTTCAATCGAAAGCAGAAGTAGATGCCAGTCCGTTTCAAACGATTTATACGCGCCCTGGCGATGTAAAATTCGCCGATATTAACGGCGATGGTAAAATTGATGATAAAGATCGTGTTCATGCGGGTAGCCCTTTTCCCAATTTTACTTACGGCGTGAATATCAGTTTCAATTGGAA
>JAYVVO010000525.1:0-8432 GCA_043786955.1 Saprospiraceae bacterium | reverse complement strand
AAGCGATAGTAAGCGATTACAACACCTATCAAATTGGCGGAGCAATTTATGCACCTAATGCACAATTAGGTGTGCAATATCAAAAAAGCGATGGTTATAGACCTAACTCTGATTTTGAAATTGTGAATTTCTTAGGCATTGATCGTTTCAAAATTGGTAAAGTTGTTTTGAATTATACTGCTGGATTTACTAATAAAAAGTTTGGCGCCTCAGGATTTTATAGTCCAACAAACGTAAGTAATGAACGAGAAAGCATTCAAACAGGATTCGTTTCTTTTGGGTTGCCTTTCGGTATAAATAATGTGAAACTAACTCCCCGTTTTACTGCCCGTGTAAATTATGACGATTATTATTATGATTATTCAACTGAAGCCACAAGATCTTCTACAAGAAATACAACTACAACTTACTCTTACAATTCAGAAGTTAATGGCTCTTGGAAAAATAGTTTAGGTTTAACAGGGTTTGGAATTGGTTTAGAACACGTAAATTATGAGAATGTCAAACTATTGAATCACGATAGAAACACGACGACAATTAATGTCGAGCATCGTTTTTCTTTTTTGAAAGATAAATTGACTTTAACACCCGATGTGTTATTTATTAATTATTCGGATTACGGTTCGTATTTCACACCGGGTTTTGATCTAGGTTATAGCGTCTCAGGAAACACGACGCTGTACGCCAATTATAATCGTGTGGTGCGCATACCGACTTATACAGATTTATATTTTTCGAATAAAGCAAATTTATCGAATCCGAATTTGCAACCCGAACTCGCCAATAATTATGAAATTGGTGGAAAATTCTTTTTAAATAATATTTTCATTCAAGCGGCGATTTACAAACGCGAAGGGACAAACTTAATTGATAGAACAAAAGCGGTTGATTCTTTGCCTTGGAATCCGACAAATTTAAATACTTTTACAATCAGTGGCTTGAATGCTAATGCGAGTTTTCAAATCGAACAGTTAGCGAACACGCGCATCAATGCAGGGTTCAATTATGTTTTCGATTACCAACTCGATAAAATACAGGTTTTGAGCAAATATGCACTCGACTTTTTAAGCGCACAATATATTTTAGGTTTAGAACTACCAAAGTTTTTTTCCGTAAAAAATGATTTCAAATTACGCGTCATCAAGCGCATCAGTCAACCAGATATGTACGCTGTTTTAGATTGGAAAGCAACGTTTGAAAAGAAAAATTTTAATATTTTTGTGCAAGTTCAGAACTTGACAAATACTTTTTACACTGAGCAGAGTAATATTCCGATGCCAGGCAGATGGTTTGGTGTGGGTTCAAAAATAAAGTTTAATTTCGGAAAGAAATGATTGTTATAGCCCTGCGACCTCTGCGATTCTCTAGCAACTCTGCGATAAGCTGATAAACGCAGAGGCGCTGAGGAATCGCAGAGACCACAGGGCTTACATTTATCACAGTCTTTCAAAAAAAATAATTTAAGATACATAATGCTGATTCATTTAATAGCGGTTGGTGGCGCAGTAATGCACAATTTAGCATTAGCACTGAAAAAAAATGGTAACATTGTAACAGGTTCAGATGATGAAATTTATAATCCTGCGCGACAACGTTTGCTCGATGCAGGTATCTTACCAGAAAAAGAAGGTTGGGACGCTAATAGAATCACAAAAGATTTGGATTGCATTATCCTTGGAATGCACGCGCGCATTGATAATCCAGAATTGATTGAAGCACAAAAATTGGGTGTAAAAATTTATTCATTCCCAGAATTTATTTACGAACATTCTAAAAATAAAAAGCGCGTCGTTGTGGCGGGAAGTCATGGAAAAACCACGACAACATCCATGATAATGCACGTTTTGCGCGAAAACAATTTGCCTTTCGATTATTTAGTGGGCGCGCAACTCGAAGGTTTCAATTATATGGTGCAACTCAGCGACGCACCAATTATTATCATTGAGGGTGATGAATATCTTTCGAGTGCGATTGATAGAACGCCTAAAATTTGGCATTATAACCCACACATCAGTATCATTACAGGTATCGCTTGGGATCATATCAATGTTTTTAAAACGTTTGAAGAATATGTCAACGCTTTTAAAGTTTTTATTAAAGGATTGAATGAAGAGAGTAAATTATATTATTATGCGGGCGATGAAGATTTAAAAAAGATTGCTGCTTTGACGAAAGGTTTCAAAAAATCGTACACTGCTCTAAATGCTGAAATCGTGGATGGAAAGACATTTGCAATAGCTTCAAATAAAAAAAAGTATTCGCTTCAAGTTTTTGGAGATCATAATTTAGCCAATTTTCAAGCGGCGTATTTGGTTTGTAGCGATCTCGGCGTTTCTTCAACCAATTTTTTTAAAGCTATTACGTCGTTTAAAGGCGCGGCAAAACGTTTGCAAATTATAACAGAAAAAAATGGTTCTGTAGCGTATATGGATTTTGCACACGCACCAAGCAAAGTCAAAGCAACAGTTGACGCGTTTAAAACACAATTTGGAACAAAAAAATTAGTCGCTGCGCTCGAGTTGCACACGTTCAGTAGTTTAAATCCAGAATTTTTACCGCAATATAAAAATACACTTAATGCTGCCGATGAAGCGATTGTTTTTTATAGCAATCATACCTTCGAAATAAAAAAAATGAAACCACTCGCTCTTGAATTTGTTGCAACTATTTTCAATCATCCGAATTTAAAAGTTTTTACCGACGCGATCTCGTTTAAAAACTATTTAGAAAATTCTAAAACTTCTGCAACCAATTATTTATTTATGACTTCAGGTAATTTTGGATCTACAGATTTAAAAGAACTCGCTGAAAACCTTATTTTATAATTCATAATTTTTTATTCCAAGTGCCTTTACTACAACATACCCAAACATTTAAATCGCCATTATTGCAATTCAATGGCGATATGCAAACCATTCTGCCGAGTAGATTCAGAAAAATAGATTTCGAACCCTTTAGTCGCGTACAAATTGATACACCTGACGGTGATTTTTTAAACATAGATTTGTTAGAACAACAAAGCGATAAAGTCGTTATTATTTCTCACGGTTACGAAGGTGACGCATCGAAACATTATGTGCGAAGCACAGCTAAATATTTTTTTCAAAATGGTTGGGATATTGCCGCTTTGAATAGCAGATCGTGTGGTGGCGAAATGAATCGCCAACTCAGAATGTACGATCATGGCGAAATTGGCGACATTGGTGTTTTGTATAATTGTTTGATGGCGAAAAAACAATACAAGCAAATTGTGCTCATCGGTTGGAGTATGGGTGGAAACATCGTTTTAAAATTTGCAGCCGTTGAAAAAAAACCGTTGATTACGCACGTTATTTCTGTTTCTGCACCACTGAATATTAAAGATTCACTCGACATTTTAGAAACGCCTGCTTGCAGATTTTACAAGAATTATTTTTTAAAAGGTTTGAAATCGAAGCTCGAAATAAAAGCGCAGATGTTTCCTGAAGCGTTAAAAGCGAGCGATATTTATTCGATCACCGATTGGCAAAAACAATTGAGCGTTTTTTTCTGTCAAGTAAATGGCTACAAAACGATGGCGCATTTTCATAAAGAAGGCTCTGCATTAAATTATTTAAATGATTTAGAAATTCCCGCACTACTTATTACCGCTAAGAACGATCCGATTATTCCCGATTCGTGCAGACCATATAGTTTGGCAAAAAAAAGTAAATTCATTTATTTAGAAACACCCGAAAACGGTGGTCATTGTGGATTTATTAAGCGCGAAAAATTAGCGTTTTCGTATATTGAGCCGCGCGCTTTAGAATTTATAAATACACATTGAAACCACATGACGGTTTGCATACATCAGCCTAATTTATTTCCTTGGATAGGTTTTTTTCACAAAATATTTGAAAGCGATATTTATGTTTCTTTAGACGATGTACAATTGGCGCGAAATAGTTTTACGCGCCGTGTTCACATCAGAGCGAATGAAAAATCAGACACACTTGCTTATTTGACTTTACCTTTAGTGAAGCATCATCAATTGACGGACATCAATAAAAATTTTATTGATAAAGACCAACTATGGCAAGAACGCATTTTAAACCAAATAAAAAATACCTACCGACACGCGCCAAGCTTTAAAAAATTTTTTCCTGAAGTAGAAAGTTGGTTAACTGAAACTAAAAAACTCAATAGATTAGATGAAGTTAATTTTTTTTTAATCGAAAAAATTTTTGATTATACTAACATTCGGCCTAAAACTATTTTAAAATCGTCCGAACTCAACATCAAAGATTTTCATTCTTCGGATTACATTCTCGAAATTTGTAAAAAATTAAACGCCAGTGTTTATTTAAGCGGCATCGGTTCTAAAAATTATTTGAGGGGAGAGGATTTCAAAAAAAATCACATCGAACTAAAGTATATTGATTTTCGAGAACTTCACACGCGCTATCCTACAGAACAACATCAAGGCTCAAAACACATTGCAGGTTTAAGTATCCTTGATATGTTAATGAACACATCGAAAGAAACATTTTTGCAACATTTACAAACGTTAAATAGTAGAAAGAACAGGTAGGTTTAATTTTTTTTATTTTAACAAAGATTTATACGCAAAACTTAAAAAACAATTTTACTTTTTGCGTTAAAAAATTTACTTTTGTATTCTTAAAAAATTATTTTAGTGAAAGACTGATTTTTTGCGGATACTCTCGTTTTATTCACACTTCAGCCTTTTTTAAACAGTAAAGCGCAATTAATAAACTATGAACACTTTAGAAAGTGTACAAAAATTACTCGAAGAAAACAAAATCTCTGAGGCTCAAACCATTGTACAAAAAGCATTAAAAACTGATCCAGAAAATTTGGACGCTAAGCGCGCATCAGCACACGTTTTTTACCATCAAATGGTAGCTGCTTACGACGCAAAAAATTTAGATGAAGCCATCGCTCAATACGGCAACTATTACAGTTTGCAATTACCCGAAGATGACGAACTCCACGAAACTTTTAAACCTTTTCAACGGAAAATTCACCCCGAATTTCCGAGAATGCAAGAAGCGAACAAGCTAAGTAAATCAGGGAAAAACTTAGAAGCACTGGCAATTTACGAAGAAGTTTTAAGCACAATAAAAGATTATAAGGTTGCGTATGTTAATGTAGGTTGGTGTATTTATCGTCTCTTGGCAGAGTTAGCACCAAAAAAAGATCCAGATGTGGATCTGATAAACAAGTGTTTCAATCTTTATAACAAGTTTGAAATTTTGGGCGCGAGCAATCTACACGCTCAGATGTTGCGCATTGCGCTTTATTTTAAAGATATTGAAGGCGTAAATCTGGCTGATTTCCTTCACACTTGGAATTTCGACAATTTCAGGGACGAAGACTATAATCCATTTAAAACAGATGGCGGTGTTTTCATTCCTTCACTTTGCGAACGCGCTTATTTGACTTACAGTCGTGTTTTAATGAACGACTTAGGTAGCGCAGATGCTAAAAAAGTAGAGAATGCAAAAAAATACTCGGCTGAATTTTTACCACTTTTAGAAGAAACGTTTGAACGCTTGCCACGCAATTCGTGGTTGCCATATGCGCGCACTTTGCTAATGATAAAATTAGGAAAAGTTCAACGTGCACAAATGGAACTTCTACACTTGTTAAAATCGCAAAATAATATATTTTGGGCTTGGGCTGCATTGGCAGAGTGCATGACTACTGAAGGTAAAGATCAAGATGCCATTGCGTGTTATTGCAAATCGTTTTTGCTTCCTTCTCAAGGTGAACTTTCAACAGCAGTGCGTACAACTTTTATCAAATTGTTGGTGAAGCAAGAGATGTATGCAGAGGCAAAATCGGAAATAGAAAACGTTACGCGTTCTCAAGTTAAGAAAAAACCTTCAAAGGATAATATAGACATCGCCGATTTATACAAATCGGAAGAGTGGTTCGAAAACACACGCGCATCAAATAATCCAAAATTATTGTACACGCGTTTTGCAGGTCGTGCTGATGGTTTATTGTGGTTAGATGTGCCTGAGCAAGTGGCAGTCGTCACGCACGTTGATTTAGAACGCGGTTTATTTTTCTTCGCCGTTGATAAACGCATTGGTGGTAAACACAATCTTAAAGGCGCGTTAGCAAAAGTTAAAGTCGGAACAATTTTGGCTTTGCGCTTGAAGGAAGAAGAAAAAATGGGACAAAAAGCGTTCAAGGTCGTTGGTTCGCGCATCGAACGCGAAAAATTTCCAAAAGATATTTGTCAAATGCTCGATGAACCCGTTCAAATTCCTTACGGTCGCGATTTTGGTTTCTTAAAACCCAGTAATATTTATGTCGGGCCTGACATTGTGAAACGCTACAAACTTTACGACGGTCAACGCGTGAAAGCACTTTCGCTACTTTCTTACAACAAAGCTAAATCGGAGTGGGGTTGGAAAGTAATTAGTATGTCAACACAAGAAGATTAATTCAACAATTAACAAGGAATAGGGAACAAGGATTAAGGAATAGGAAATAATGAAAACCTATTCCTTTTTACTTGTTAGTTGTTCCCTGATAAAAATTATTTGCAATGAAAATTGATGTTATTTTAGGTTTACAATGGGGAGATGAAGGCAAAGGGAAAATTGTTGATTACTTAGCAGACAAATACGATATAGTAGCGCGCTTTCAAGGCGGACCAAATGCTGGGCATACACTAAAATTTGGTGGCAATAAATATGTGCTTCACACAGTACCATCGGGCATTTTTCGCGAAAATTTAATAAATATCATCGGTAACGGCGTTGTCATTGATCCTATAACTTTGGTGCGCGAATTAGATAACCTCGATGCTGTTCACGTTAATTACAAAGATCGTTTGTTGGTTGCTAAAAAAGCACATCTTATTTTACCCACGCATCGTTTACTCGACGCAGCGAGTGAAGCTTCGAAAGGTAAAGAACGCATCGGCTCAACGCTGAAAGGTATTGGACCGACTTACATGGATAAAACTGGCAGAAATGGTTTGCGCGTGGGCGATATTTTAGAAAAAAACTTCCTCGAAAAATATAATGCGCTTGTCCAAAAACATTTAGATTTGGCGCGTTTATATCCTGCCGTTGATTTTAACGTAAAAGAAGAAGAAGAAAAATGGTTTGCAGCCATTGAACGCATTAAACAATTGCGCACAATCAACGCAGAATATTATATCAACGCGGCACTGAAGGAAGGCAAACGCATTTTAGCAGAAGGCGCGCAAGGCGCTATGTTAGATGTTGATTTTGGTACTTACCCGTTTGTAACATCTTCTAACACAATGAGTGCTGGCGTTTGTACTGGTCTCGGCGTACCGCCGCAGTGCATCGGTGAAGTGATTGGCATCACAAAAGCGTATGCTACGCGTGTCGGTTCAGGTTCTTTTCCTACAGAATTATTTGATGAAACGGGTGAAAAATTGCGCTCGATTGGTGCAGAATATGGAAGCACGACGGGCAGATCGCGTCGCTGCGGTTGGATAGATTTACCGCAGTTGCTATACACAACTATGTTGAGTGGTTGTACGCAATTGTGCATCACAAAAATTGATGTACTCAATACGTTCGATGAATTAAAAATTGCTACGAAATATCATTACGCAGGCAAAACAACAGAAGAAGTTCCGTTTGATATGAATACTGCCGAAGTAGAACCCGTCTATCACGAACTATCGGGTTGGAATGCTTCTTTAGACGATGTTAAAAATTTTGGGGAATTGCCGATTGAAGCGACACGCTTTTTAAAAATAATCGAAAAATATTTAAACATTCCGATTACAATGGTTTCTACGGGAGCAGAAAGAGAAAAACTTTTATTGAAATAGGTGCTTAAATAGCAAGGCTTAAAGTTTTGAATCAAACTGATACCTTTTACAACTTACTCCCATTCACCTATTTGTTATTTTCCTTTTATTCAATTAACTTTGTTGAGAATTGTAATAGAAAACACGATACTTGAATGGTGATAGAAAAATTAATTTTATCTGAAATTTATAAACTTCCAGAAACTTTAAAATTGGAAGTCTTGCATTTTATTGTTTTTTTGAAACAAGAGAACATAATTAAAAATAAAAAATTCATAGGTATTAATTCAAATGATAATAATATTCGAATTTTTGGGAAGTCAAAAAATAAATACATCCTTGCTCCCGATTTTGATTCGCCTCTGGATGATTTCAAAGAATACCTGTAATCATGCGATACCTAATAGATACTCATGCTTTTCTTTGGTTTAGCTCAGGCTCAATAGAGCTGAGTCAGAAAGCTAAGGAAATTATTCTTGACAAGGATAATGAAATATTGATAAGCATTGCAAGTCTTTGGGAAATTTCCATTAAAACTTCTATTGGTAAATTAGAAATCTCAGGAGAGTACGAATAAATTATAGACGATGTAACTGGAAACGGCATTGAAATTTTACCCATCAATTTTGCTCATACAGTCGTC
>JAYVVO010000524.1:0-2983 GCA_043786955.1 Saprospiraceae bacterium | reverse complement strand
TGGCATCAGAACTGGCATTATCTCTGTATCCATCTGAAACTCTTTTATTGAAGTAAGCAAAGTATTTTATTTTACCAATTTTACCACCCACTGAATTATAAGTACTTAATAAACCAAAAGAACCCACCGTATTGATAGCCTCAAAACTTATCTTTTTATTTTCGTTCGGTTGCTTAGTTACATAATTAAGCATACCGCCAAATTGCGCACCGTATTGAAGCGAGCCTGTTCCACGCACCAATTCAATTCGCTCAATACTTTCTAAAGGCATACTATAATGACTGGCGGGATAACCATACATATCGGAATTGGTAATTACACCATCTTTGCGAATGTTAAACTCCCAACCTCTGTGCGCATCTAATCCGCGCGTGGAAATATTTATTTGGTTGCCCGAGCCGTCCATATCGTAAACAAAAACGCCAGGTATTTTTGCAAACACTTGACGACCCGTTTTTTCTGAAATATTAGCATCCAAATTTTCTAAATTGATAACTTCGCTCTTCTTCCCAGAAAAAATATAAGTTCCTTTAACGTTTTCTAAGCGCGTAATGGTTTCTCTCTGCCTAATGTCATTGACAGTTATTTCATCTAATGTAACTTGTTTTATGGAATCTGTTTGAGAATGTATTATATTTAACACCAACGAAAAAGTTGTAAGTAAAAATATTTTTTTCATTAAAAAATAATTGTAGATTTAAAAAATGACAAATTGAGTACTCTCAAAAGTATTTGTAATAATGTAGTGTAGGAACAGTTTAAGTTGTCAATTAAATAAACGGCAGGTTGCACCAAATAGAATAATCTATTTCCATGCAATTGTGCATAAAGTAAACAGTTACTAAATTTTTAATTTAAAAAGCTGGCGGACCGCGAAGACAGATTATGTATACGGAAGAAAAGGTAAAACATTGGATTAAGCTAAAATTTAAATCAGCGAAATTTTTCTCGCAAACAAATAATTCAAGAAAATGAGAAATAAATATCAAGCCACATTCGGACTGAAATCTTTTATTGAATTGAATTGAAGATTTATTGTTAAAAAAATTATCAGCGACACACGAGACGCAATTAATTTTTTTAAAAATTTTTTCGGTAGGATTAGTAATATTGTAACTTACATTACTTTGAACAGTGTTAGTGCTGTTTGAAGCAATTGAAGTGAGAAGTAAAAAAATCAAAACAGTCGCTAATTTCACATTCTGAAACGAGACGCTTTTAATTTTTCCGAGTAAAATATTTAGATTTACCGCTGACATTTTAATTTTCACTTACAATTTTACAAAATTAGTCTATCAGCTCATTAAATTAAAACTTATAGCTTATGTAAGTTCAATTTAACGATAGTTTAACAAAGGTAAGGATAACAAAAATGTGTCCATAAAGAAACCTATTGAGTGTAAACCTATAAAGAGGCACATATTTTTCCAGTCCAATAGGTTAGAACTTACTGTTAGTGCTTAATTATTGATGTAAGAATGTAATTGCTCAATAACATTTTTTTGCTCAGAAATTATGGACGTTACAATATCGCCGACAGAAATTATCCCCACAACCGTGCTGCCTTCAACAACTGGCAAATGCCTAAAATGTTTATCGCTCATCAGTGTCATACATTCATCAATAGTTGAGGTGGGAGACACAGTGATAACATGCTCCGTCATGATTTCTTTAACGAGTGTATCGCGGGAAGTTTTATTTTTTAAAACAATTTTGCGCGCATAATCGCGCTCAGAAATGATTCCCACTAACGCATCGTTTTCAATCACTAAAAGTGCACCAATATTTTTTTCGCCCATCACTTTGAGCGCTTCAAATACTGAAATTTGGGAAGTGACGGAGTAAATATTTTTTCCTTTGTTTTGTAAGAGTTGTGAAACGAGCATAATAAAAATTGGTTGAAATGTTTTTTGAAATTGAGTGTAAAATCGGAACGCAAATTATAAATTATTTTCAGATTATCAAAATTAATTTAATATTTTTTTCTTGATTTTTAATATAAAAAACTTTCATTTTCAATTTTCACAGAAAATCATTTTAATTTAATCTACTGTGTGCAATTTTCATTCTGATTGTCAGTGGGTAATTATTTATAAAATTGGCAGGGTTCTATAAAACGTAATACAGAAATAAACTTAATTCTCTATTGAACGGATAGCCTCATGCAGTAAAAATATCCTAATATTTCGCTTTTGAAATTTTAATTTGAACTATTGTGTTTCAAATTTTAGTTCAGGTTAAAGGCTTTTCCCGCAACACAAAAATTTTTATCAAAATTTCTTACGCGTCACTAAAAAGGCAACACTGTTCTTATCTTGTGCCATTAAAACGTGTGCATGAAATTTCTTCCAAAAATATTTTCTTTAGCTTTACTGATATTAACGACAAACGCGTGTCAACAAAATAAAACTGCGCCGAACGACATACAAACCGATACGCTGTTTAAATTGCATACCGCAGCCGAAACGCATATTGATTTCATAAACAAACTTGATTATAACGATTCTATTAATTGTTACACTTATCGCAGCTTTTACAACGGAGGTGGTGTCGGTGTCGGCGATGTAAATAATGACGGTTTACCAGATATTTTTTTCTGTGGCAATCGCCAACCTTCGCGACTATACATTAACAAAGGTAATTTTGTTTTCGAGGATGTTACTGAAAAAGCTGGTTTGTTGCGCATGGGTGTTTGGGCAACTGGCGTAAGTTTTGCCGATGTAAACGGCGATGGTTTTTTAGATATTTATGTTTGCAAATCTGGTCCGCCGACAGGCGAAAAGCGTTACAATGAACTTTTTATAAACAATGGTGATGGAACTTTTACAGAGGCTGCGAAAAAATGGGGAATTGCCGATATAGGACTTTCAACGCACGCCGCATTTTTCGATTATGATCACGACGGCGATTTAGACTGCTATGTGTTGAATAATTCGCTTAAATCAGTCGTAAATTTTGATGCAAAAAAAGGTTTACGCGATGT
>JAYVVO010000523.1:0-8435 GCA_043786955.1 Saprospiraceae bacterium | reverse complement strand
ATTCGAGCGCGCAAACTATAATTTCAAATGAATTACTGAATTTGATATTGATAGCTTTAATTAAATCCTGTGAGTAGGTTGCGATGCCACACTCTCTCGGTGGAAAAGTTGTCAGAAACAAAATTCCAGGTAATGTCGTAACCTTTTTTTCAACTAATTTAGGAATTAAATCTATTTGTTGATAAAATTCGGTTTTTATAGACGTATTAAAATCAGGTAAAAAATTATCACTTCTCATATTATTGGGCATTTAATGTTAATTCTGTTAAAAGTTCGGATAAACTAACTGATGCGTAAGCAATGCGCTCATCAGCAGCACCGTAATAAATATAAAGTGTATCGCCAGAGACTGTTGTACCTGTCGGAAAACAAACGTTGTTCACTTCGCCTTGCAATTCCCACGTTTGCTCAGGAAAAAAAAGTGGATAAGACAACCGAGAAATTTCTTTTTCAGGATGTTCTAAATCGAGTAAAGCAACGCAAGCGGAATACACAAAACCGTTTACAGTATCGTGCACACCGTGATAAATTAATAACCAACCTTTTTCTGTTTCAATCGGCGGCGCACCGCAACCAATATAACTTATTTCATGGTCTAATTTTGGCGAAAGCGCTATGCAGTCTTTAATACCCATGAAATAGTTTTGCCAAAATTCGGGCGTTAGTTCCAGAAAATCTGAAAATGCTACAATCTGTATATCAGGTTTTATTCTATGCAGTAGATAAAATTTATTATTTATTTTTCTCGGAAAAAAAACAACGTTTTTATCCCAGACCAACATTTTTTTACCTTGCTTTTCTAAAATGCCATGGGTCGTATTGTAGCGCACATACTTTTCATTGAGTGGATTTTTTGTTTCAGCCAATCGAACAAAATCAGCGTAAACAATTTGAGGCACGATCACACCCTTTTTTTCCCAATGCGATAAATCAACTGAAGTTGCTAATGCACCGAGCGCATTCACGCCATCGTAAGCCGTGTAAGTCAAATAATAAGTACCTTCAATTTCTACAATGCGTGGATCTTCTACGCCGTGCGATTCATAATCGAATTGCGGGAAAAGTAAAGGCATATCCGACCTTTCAGTTATTTCATGCGCTGCATTTAATTTGCAACAGCCAATAGATGAATAGTTATTCTTAGCAACTGCACGATAAAATACATGAATGACCTGTTTTTCTTGAATCACCGCTGGATTTAAAACACCATCTATTTCAAAACCATCTGAGGTTTTTTCTAAAAGAACTCCTAATTTTTTAACCTCAACCATTTTTTTATTACTTTAAACCTATCGGACTTTCTTGTTTATAATTTTGTTGAATTGTGAGCGCGTTGTGCAACTGTGTTCTCAAATCGCCCAACTCCAATTCTGCATATTTTTTAATATCCGCATCGTTACATTCTACCGATGCTTTATCGAAAATAATCATCGCATCTTTTAAATCAGCAATTACGAGCGTACAAAAGGCTTTATCGAAAAAAGAACCGACGTTAAAGCTCACTTTTTTATATTCACCCTGCGCCGTTAAAGTTGGTAGCGTCGGAATTTCTATGGATTTATCACGCGCCAAGGATTTTAATTTGCCGTTTAGGTTGCTGTAATTTTTTTCCATCATCTCTCCTAACTGACAAATTTCTCTTCTCAAGCAAGAATTTTGAGCCAATCTTCCCAAATCGTATTGCGCATTATTTATTTCCGCAGCATTTTTTAAGAATTTTACATCCACATCAGTATTAATTTTTTGCGAAACTTGTGTCATGGCGTTTAAACTCGAGTATTCGTTTTTAGCTTGCAAGTTTCCAGATTTGAGATACGTTGCAAATCCTAATATGGCTCCTATGGAAACTATACACAATACAACTAATTTCAATGATATTGTAGATTTCATTTTAAAATGATTTTAGAAGATATATTAATGCTGCAAAGGTCACAGCGAACAGCTCGCGAAGTGTTACATAACTTCGCAAAGTATTTGTATAATTCACAGTTAAAAACTATCTTTGCAAGAGAAAAGAAATAAATTAACGGGAGCGGCAAATTGGAATAATGAAAATGCTCAGAGTTTAAAGTATATCCCTATCCTTTAGCAACATTTTCAAATCAGTTTTAAAGTGCGTTTACATTACCAAAATAACCCGTATTTTTGGTGAAGCACTGCAAAATCTTTCCCTTTCATGTATTCCTGACATCCGTTTCGGATTTAATTGGCGCGCCATGTACCTCTTTGATGATATGCGCGTTAAATGAACAATTCAAAATTATTCACAGAAGTTGCGCAAAAAAGCGTCACGCAACTTGTAAAACAAAAAAATTAATGGGAAAGCAAATTGCGCATTCCGTTTCGTTCCATTTACCCGATGGACGTGAAGTCAGTATCGAAACTGGCAAATTAGCTACTTTAGCCAACGGCTCGGTGGTTGTAAAATGTGGTAAAACAATGCTGTTTGCCGTTGTTACAGCATCGCCTGAACCAAAACCCGATCAAAGTTTTTTTCCGCTTTCAGTGGATTATCAAGAAAAATACGCTTCCGTTGGTCGTGTCCCAGGCAACTTTTTTCGTCGCGAAACGCGTTTAAATGATTACGAAGTTTTAATATCGCGTTTAATAGATCGCGCGTTGCGTCCGTTATTCACTGAGGGATACATGAACGACACACAAATTATTATCAATCTTATTTCGGCAGATAAAGAAACACAACCCGACGCATTCGCTGCACTTGCGGCGGCGGCGGCACTTGCTGTTTCCGATGTGCCTTTAGAGCATCTCATTTCAGAAGTGCGGGTGGCGCGTATAAACGGAGAATTTCACATCAATCCTTTGACTTCTGCATTAAAAAATGCTGACTTAGACATTATTGTCGGTGCCACAGCGCATAATGTAACAATGGTTGAAGGGCAGATGAAAGAAGTGCAAGAACACGATTTAGTGGAAGCGATCAAAGTCGGTCATGCAGCAATTAAAACACAAATTGCCTGTTTAGAGCAACTTAAAGCCTTGCACGGTAAACCTAATAAAATTGCCGTACCCGTGGCAGAAGAAAATGAAGAAGTAGCGACACTTGTTAGCACTTTTGCTACGCCACTAATTCAGAAATTAGCGCTCTCTTCGAGTTCTAAATATGAACGCAAAAACGCGCTTTCAGAAATTAGCACAAACTTAAAAGCGCACCTATTAGAAACAAAAGGTGAAGAATGGATGACAGCGAACGGAAAATTCGTCGGAAAATATTACGATAAAACTAAAAAGAAAGCTATTCGCGAAGTTGTTCTCGATCATGGCGTGCGTTTAGATGGTAGAAAAACAAATGAAATTCGCCCAATTTGGTGTGAAGTTGATTATTTACCTTCTGCACACGGCTCTGCTGTTTTTAATCGCGGCGAAACGCAATCGCTCACTTCATTAACGCTCGGCACACAACTCGATTCCGCTTTAATTGATACGGCTTTGAATCCGCACAACGATAATTTTTTATTGCATTACAACTTCCCAGGTTTTTCTGTCGGTGAAGTAAAACCGATGCGCGCACCGGGAAGACGCGAAGTAGGTCACGCGAATTTAGCAGGCAGATCTATTCGTCAAATTTTGCCAGAAACGGGTTACACTGTGCGTTTGGTTTCTGATATTTTAGAATCAAACGGTTCTTCATCTATGGCGACTGTTTGCGCGGGTTCATTAGCATTGATGGATGGCGGTATAAAAATACCTGGACACATTGCGGGTATAGCAATGGGAATGATTACCGACGGTGGAAAAATAACTGATCCGAATCGCGTTGCCATTCTTTCCGATATTTTGGGTGATGAAGATGCACTCGGCGATATGGATTTTAAAGTAACAGGCACAGTAAATGGTATTTGCGGTTGCCAAATGGATATTAAAATTGATGGCTTGCCGTACGAACTTTTAGAAAAAGCACTTATTCAAGCGCGTGAAGGTCGTTTGCACATCATTGGCGAAATGAACAAAGTTATTTCTGTTTCTGCCGACGATTTGAAACCACACACACCGCGTGTTGAAGTTATAATTATTGATAAAGATTTTATTGGTGGTGTAATAGGACCCGGTGGTAAAATTATTCAAGAAATGCAGCGCACAACTGGTGCGACTATCAATATCGAAGAAAAAGAAGGCAAAGGTTACGTTAGTATTTATGCGCCCGATAAAACTGCGATTGATGCAGCCGTTGCGCGCATCAGTCAAATAACTTACTCACCAAAAGCTGGCGATGAGCACGTTGGTAAAGTCGCATCGGTTATGCCGTATGGCGTATTCGTAGATTTTCTTGGCAGTCAAAGCGGTTTATTACACGTTTCCGAAATGTCATGGACGCGCATTGATGATGTAGAAGCAGAATTTGCTGAAGGTGATGAAATCCGTTTCAAAATTATTGAAGTTGACAAACGTTCAGGTAAAATGCGTTTAAGTCGCAAAGCTGTTATCCCTTCTCCCGATGGCAGACCATACGTTGCAACAACAAACGAAAGTTCTGGCGGCGGTGATCGCGGTGGTGACAGACGCGGCGGCGGTGGTGACAGAAGAGATGATCGCGGCGGACGCGGTGGTGACAGAAGAGATGATCGCGGACCACGTAGATAAAAAAACATTAATGAGCAATAAGTTATGAGTGATCAAATAAAAATTCACTCATAACTTGTTACTTATTATTTAATTACAATCCTTTCAAATAGCTCTTAATGGGATTGTTATGTTTATATTTATTTTGAATAGCATTAATTTGCTCAATAGGAAGTTCAAAAAATTTAGCAATAACCTCAGCTTTTACACCTTAATTTAACATCATAAGGATACTACGTTCTACTTTTTCATACTCGCGTTCTTCAGTTAAACGCGCTTATTATTTTTCTAAATGCGCTTGTTTTAGTTCATTTTCACCTTCGCTTAACCATCTTTCTAATGTCTGAATGCGCTTTTCAGGATTGAAGAAATTTTCTAAAAGTTCTTCTGTTGATTCATATTCTACCATCTCATAAATTTTGTTGCCAAAGTTACGGTTATTATTGGATTTCCAAATTGGCGCATCAAAAGCCTAAATGCGATTTTCCAAAGGTGATTTCGGTTGGTTATCATTTTGTAAATGTTATCTCATAGAATAAAAGATAAAAACATAGCGTTATGGATAAAAAAAGTAATTTTGTAAAAATTTTCTTGCCATAGTAAAAGAAATTTCAGAAAAATCAATTGGATTGAAGGTTATAATTTAACTGAGCAGCCTGATTTTTAATTAAATTTATGCCCAGAATTCTTGCTATTGATTACGGTCTAAAACGCGTTGGCATAGCAGTCACTGATGCTCTTCAAATGATTGCAACACCTTTAGACACAGTTGCAACATCTACTGTTTTAGAATTTATAAAACAGTACGCCTCGATAGAAACGATTGAATGTTTCGTCATCGGTGAGCCGAAAAAACTCGATAACACCGAAGCCGATATTTTACCCGCCATTCAAAATTTCGCCGATAAACTCCAAGTGCTTTTCCCAGATATATTAATCGAATGGCAAGATGAGCGCTTTACGAGTTCTATCGCGCGTAAATCGTTAGTGACATCGGGTTATAAAAAAAGTCAACGGCGCGACAAAACACTTATTGATAAACTCAGTGCTAATATTATTCTCACCGATTTTATGATTAGAACAGGCAAGTGGCAACGCTAATAAGGTTTTTAAAATTTTTTTACGCCATTTAAACGTTTGCTAATTTTGATTTTAAAACTAATTTTCATTGTTTTTGCCATTTCTGCGTCTCAAAAGAAATTAAAGTTGTTTCTGAACGTTAAAACCTTTTTTTTTGCAAAAAATTATTAAAACAGTTTTATGAACATTTCAAGAAAATTACAACCATTTATTTTTTCGATTTTAAGTTTATTCCTCGTTTTGAATAGTGCTTGTGCGCAAAAGTCTACTAAAACCACTGTTGTTTCTGGCAAAGTGTTGGGATTAAATATCGGAACGGCAAAATTAGTTGGTGTTTATGCCGATCAAAATTTTTTAGCCGATACGGCAAAAGTTCAATCAGATGGCAGTTTTAAATTTGAACGCAAAGAAGGTTACGCCGATGGTTTCTATTATATGCTTTTGCCGAATCAACAAAATTTTCAACTCATCATTGCCGATGGCGAAAATCCTGTTTTTGAAACAAGCATGGAGGGTTTGACGAATGAGATGCACATAAAACAATCGAAAGAAAATTCCCTTTTTTATGAAGTACTTAAATATCAACTCGATTTAGAGAAAAAATTTGATGTGCTCGCGCAACAAGTTAAATCAGTGGGCGCTGCTTCGCCCGAAGCTGTGGAAATCAAGAAGAAGCAACAAAAACTTTTAGACGATCGCGACGCAAAATTAGCAGAACTTTGGAAAAATAATCCCGCTTCGTTTGCTATGAAATTTAAAATGGCAGGGCAGAATCCGAAATTGCGTTTCACGAATAGACCCGATGGCAGCTTAGATTCAGCAGCGACGCTGAATAACTATCGCACCGATTGGTGGAACGATGTTGATTTCAATGATAGTCGCTTTTGCAACACGCCCGTATTTTTCAACAAATTGAAAAAATATATGTTGGAGCTAACGCCGCAAAATAACGATTCTATTATCGCTTCAGCGGATAGAATTATTGATAAAACTATCAACAACAAAGAACTTTTTAAATTGTGTTTGAGTTGGATTACATACACTTATAAACCAGCTTCCACAACTTATATGGATGGCGAAGCCATTTATTCGCATCTCGTGAATAAATATTATTCGAAAGATAAAGTGTATTGGGAAACACCCGAAGATATTGAAGGCTTGCACAAAACGGCGAATCAAATGAGCCCGAGCATAATGGGTGCCATTGGGCAGAACGTAACGGCGGAAGATAAAAATGGCGTTAAGCGTTCGCTCTACGATATTAAATCGGATTACGTACTGGTTTATATTTACAATTACGACTGTGAGCATTGCCAAAAACAAACACCCGAACTCGCACAATTTTTAGTCAATTATAGAAATAAGGGAATAGATGTTTTCAGCATTGCAGCCAATTGTAACGATTACAAAAAATGGACAGAATTTCAAACCAAATATGGAATTGTTTGGACCGACGTTTGGGATCCAAAAGTTGAATCGCGCTATCATGAAAAATATTATATAGACATAACGCCAGAAATTTATGTTTTAAATAAAGAGCATAGAATTATTGGGAAAAACCTAAAAGTGGATCAACTACCCGATTTCTTCAAAAATGAATTTGCAAAAATTCGTTGAAGTTTTAGTTAAGAAAATGTTACTTTTGTATTCTTAATACTCTAAACAGCAGAACAGAGAACTACGTACATTACCAATACGTAGTTTTTTGTTTTTACACACTCCTAACGCCTATGATTTGGATATACTTTTTAGCATTGGTTTTTTTGTTATTAATCCTTGACTTAGGAATTTTAGGAAGAAATAATTTAAAAACACCTACTTTTTCAAAAGCGCTCACCGAATCAGCTATTTGGGTAAGTATTGGTTTACTATTTAGTGGAGTAATTTATTATGTTTACGAAAACGATTTATTCGGACCCGACAATAACACATCGGGTGCAACGGCATTTATACAATACTTAACAGGTTATATTTTAGAATTGGCTTTAAGCGTTGATAATCTCTTTGTCATTGCACTCATTATGTTGTATTATAAAATACCAGCAAAATACCAACACACTATTTTATTTTGGGGTATCGTCGGCGTTTTAGTGACGCGTGGTTTATTGATAACCGTAGGTTATCAACTTGTAACTCATTTTAGTTGGGTGAATTATTTATTTGGTGCCGTTTTGCTGTTTTCAGCATTCAAGATGGCGACAAGCAATGAAGAAAATACGGTGGATTACGAAAATTCGGTAATCATAAAATTTTTGAAGCGATTTACAAAAATTACCTCCCAATTTGACGGCACAAAATTTTTCACTTTTATTCACGGCAGAAAAGCAGCTACACCCCTTCTTGTTACATTAATAGTTGTTGAAACGACGGATATATTTTTTGCTTTCGATTCTGTTCCCGCCGTTTTTTCTATTACGCGCGATCCGTTCTTAGTTTTTAGCTCAAATATTTTCGCCATTTTAGGTTTACGCGCATTATATTTCGTTTTAGCCGCTTCGATGGGGAAATTCAAATATCTTGAAACTGCGCTTATTGTTATTCTGGCATTCATTGGTTTAAAAATGATTGCTGAACACTGGATTCATATTTCTGTCGCCATTTCACTCACTATTGTCACTGTTTCATTAACTTTAGGTATTGTCGCTTCATTGGCTACCAAAAAAGATTAATTTGCGCTATTCACTACCGTACACTTTTTTTAAAAAAAAAGTTCATTGACATTTTGAGATTTCAATAAAAAAGCAAGTGTGTTACATTTGTGCAAAACACTTGCTTAA
>JAYVVO010000522.1:0-8447 GCA_043786955.1 Saprospiraceae bacterium | reverse complement strand
AAGGACAGTATAAAAAACAAACTTACAGAATAGAGAAGACCGATAACTAAAAAGAATACGACACAAACACTACAAGTCAATATAAAAAGATACATTTTTTTTGAACGGCTTGCTCAACGAAATAGAAGAAATTAAAGAGAAATATGTTCATGGGATTATAAATTGTTTGGGTGGGTCTCGTACTAACGAGACCCATTTTTTTTGCCCTTTATTTGGGAAATCGTAACTCAATAAAAAGATTAATTACCACCACAATAAACAAATCTATCAGCTATCCGTTATTCCTTAACACTTATTTTTTATTCCTTAATTTATGAAGGCTTACCTCGTTACTATTGGCGATGAAATTTTAATTGGACAAATTGTTGACACGAATGCTGCGTGGATGGCGCAACAACTTAATTTGCAAGGCATTCGGATTGTAGGTAAAATGAGTTTACCAGATACGAATGACGGGATTCAAGAAGGAATAAAATACGCGCTTAAAAATGCCGACTTGGTTTTAACAACGGGCGGACTCGGCGCAACAAAAGACGATATTACAAAAAAAGCAATTGCGGAAATGTTAGGTGCTTCGATGGTTTTCAGTCAGCATACGTTTAACAGAATGGAATATTTTTTCCAGAAAGTTAATCGCACGGTGTCGGAGATGAATAAAAATAGTTGCTTCATGCCGTCGAATGCACAAATACTCGATAACGAACGCGGATTAGCACCTGCGATGTGGTTTGAACTTCCCGATGATAAAATTATTGTTTCCATGCCAGGCGTTCCGTTCGAAATGCAGCACTTAATGAGCGATAAAGTTTTACCCAAACTTTTAAGTCTCGGAAAATTTTCACCCATTGTACATAGAACAATTTTAACTGCTGGCGAAGGCGAAACAATGATTGCCGAAAAACTTAATGATTTTGAAAACCGACTTCCTGAAAATATTGGCTTGGCTTATTTACCATCGCTTGGTACTGTGCGATTGCGTTTAACGGCGCGTGGCGAAAATGCGAAAAAGATTGAACAACAAGTTGAAACACTCAAAACAGAATTAATTTCAATTATTCCGAACATCGTTGCAGGTTTCGATGATGATTCAATGCCGATTGTTATTGGTAAATTATTAAAAGAAAAAAACTTAACCGTTGCTTGTGCCGAAAGTTGTACGGGTGGTTTGCTTTCGCATTTAATTACAGCAGTTCCTGGTAGTAGCGCGTACTTTTTAGGAAGTGTAATTTCTTATAATAATTCCGTTAAAACTAAAACGTTGAAAGTAAAAAAATCAACGATTGATTCATTTGGTGCTGTGAGCGAAGAAACGGTGAAAGAAATGGTTGCCGGCGTTTTGAAAATGACGGGTGCCGATGTAGCAATCGCGGTTTCAGGTGTTGCAGGACCGAGTGGTGGAACGAAACAAAAACCTGTTGGTACTGTTTGGTTAGCTGTTGGCGACGCTCAAAATACGATTACAGCAAAACTTGGTATTGATCGCGGTAGAGCAAAAAATATTGAATATGCCGCGCATTCAGCGCTGAACTTGTTGCGTAAATTTTTGTTACATCAAATTCTTTCTTAAAAATGATTACTTTTGCAAAAAATTTAACAATTATTGTAGCAACATAACTTAAACGCATTCCACTAAATTTTTTCTGATGGCATTGGTTGAACTCGTGATGCCCAAAATGGGCGAAAGTATAACAGAAGCTACGATTTTACGTTGGCTTAAAAAGGTCGGTGATAGCGTAGCACAAGACGAAACAATTCTCGAAATCGCAACCGATAAAGTAGATACAGAAGTGCCGTCGCCTGAAGCAGGTATTATTACAGAAATATTATTTGAAGAAAACGCCGTTGTTGAAGTTGGTAAAAAAATTGCCGTTATCAATACAAGTGTTGATGCGGTAACAATTACGCCAGAAAAAATAAATCCACCTATTGTACAAACACAAACAATTGAAAAACCAACTGTCAAAATTTCCCAAAAAGTATCTTATATTCCTGAACTCGTAGAAGTTGAACAAATTTCTGCAAACGGAAGTGCAAATGGTAAATACACTGACGATGCAAAGTCAGGGCGATTTTATTCGCCGTTGGTAAAAACGATGGCTAAAGAAGAAGGTATTTCAGTGGCAGAACTCGAAACGGTAAATGGTACAGGTCAAGGTGGACGCGTATCGAAAACAGATTTGTTGGCTTATTTAGAAACAAAAAAATCAAATATTGTTCAAACTGCTGTTGCCCAACCCAAAATAACGTCCTCAGGTTCAGTTAGTGGAGCGACTGAAATTGTTGAGATGGATAGGATGCGTCGATTGATTGCCGAACACATGGTGATGTCAGTGCAAACTGCACCGCACGTTACTTCGTTTGTTGAGGTGGACGTAACAAATATGGTGCAGTGGCGACAAAAAGCAAAAACTGAATTTCAGAAAAAGTACAACGAAAATTTAACTTATACACCACTTTTTTTTGAAGCGGTGTGTAGAGCGTTAGAGCAATTTCCGTACATCAATGCCAGCGTTGACGGCACAAAAATTATTCTGAAAAAAGATATTAATATCGGTATGGCTGCGGCTTTGCCGAATGGTAATTTAATTGTACCAGTGCTTAAATCGGCAAATTTTTTAAATTTAGCAGGTCTATCGCAACGTGTAAATGATTTAGCGACACGCGCGCGCAACAATCAGTTAAAACCCGACGAAGTTCAAGGTGGTACTTTTACGATTACCAACGTCGGTACGTATGGTAGCTTAATGGGTACGCCAATAATTAATCAACCGCAAGTTGCAATCCTTGCTATTGGAATTATAAAAAAGAAACCCGCCGTTATAGAAACACCTTCGGGTGACGTGATTGCGATTCGCCATTTTGTATTTTTATCGCTCAGTTATGATCATCGCATTGTTGATGGCGCAATGGGCAGCTCTTTTTTGAGTCGCATTGGAAAGAATTTAGAAGCGTTCGATCCGGATAGAGTGATTTAAGTAGCAAATTTGTTTAATTTTCAAAATTGACAATTAAACAATAATCATTATCTTTGTGTTTTAATAAAAATTCAAAAGCAACAATATGTTCTATAATATTCAGCAGCAATCAAATTATCCGCTCGATTTTACACAACCCATGGTTGAAGAATTAACCGAAGTTGGTTTTGAAAGCGTTCCAAATCCATCTGAAGTAGAAAAAAAGATTGAAAGCAAAGGAACAACTTTTGTGGTTGTTAATTCTGTTTGCGGCTGTGGTGCGCGCAATGCTCGACCAGGTGCTATTCTTGCAAAAATGCACGCCAACAAATTGCCCGATAACATGATTACTGTTTTTGCAGGCGTTGATATTGAAGCGACCGAAAAGGCGCGCGAATTCTTTTTGCCTTATCCTCCATCATCGCCGTGTATGGCATTGTTTAAAGACGGTCAGTTGGTTTACTTTTTAGAGCGTCGCGATATTTTGGGTTTGGATGCCAACGATATTGCGCACAATTTAATTAATAAGTTTAACGAGGTGTGCTAAATCCCTCGATAAAAAAAGCCACACTTTTCAGCGTGGCTTTTTTGTTTAACTATTCAAACCCAAAAATTATCTGATGTAGAAAATTTCGCGGTATTTTGGCAAGGGCCACAAACCATCTTCTACCATATATTCCAATCTATCAGCTTGTATGCGAATGTCTTCCATGACTGGTTTTACTTTATCGTTATATGCAGCTGCTTGCGTTTCAATTGTTGGTTGATCGTTCGCATGGCGACGCACTTCTGTCATTTGACGAACTCCTAAGGATACAGCGTTAATTGCATTACCTACTGATTTCAAAATTTCTAATTGCTCGCTGTAAGTGTCAGGACTTAAATGTAAATGTTTAAGTTGCGCCACGTTGTCGGCTAATTTTTTCTGATAAGAAACCGCTGCAGGAATAATTAAATTGGCTACCATTTCGCCTAAAGTACGACTTTCAATTTGTACTTTAGTGACATAGTTTTGGTATTGAACTTCCTGATACGCGTGCAATTCTTTGTGAGAGAAAACGCCAAGTTTTTCAAAAACGTCTATATTTTTCTTATCGCCCAATGCTTTGAGTGCCTCTGGTGTTGTAGCGAAATTGTGCAATCCACGTTTTGCTGCTTCTTCTTTCCATTCGTCGCTGTACCCGTTTCCTTCAAAACGTACCGCTTTCGATTCTTTAATGTATTTAATTATAATTGAAAGAATAGCCTCTTCTTTTGTTTTACCACCAGCAATCAAAGTATCAACTTGTTTTTTGAACTCGATTAATGTAGCAGCCATGATAGTATTCATAACTGTCATCGGTCCGCCACAGTTTTGCGAAGAGCCAACGGCGCGAATTTCAAACTTATTACCAGTGAATGCAAAAGGAGATGTACGGTTACGATCAGTATTGTCTTTTTCGAGTAACGGAATTTTTTCAATAAGATCCAAAGCAGATTTAATTCCTGAAGCATCCGAAGTACCTTTTGTTTCTAAATCATCAAGCAATCTTGTCATTGTTTCTCCTAAGAAAGCAGAAATAATTGCTGGTGGTGCTTCGTTAGCACCCAAACGGTGATCGTTATTAGCTGTTGCAATGGATGAGCGAATTAAATCATCGTATTCAGAAACTGCTTTGATTGTGTTGACAAAGAACGTCAAGAACATCAAGTTTTTACCAGGCTCTTTACCAGGGGAGAGTAAATTTTTACCTGCGCTGGTTGCAATTGACCAGTTGTTATGTTTTCCCGAACCGTTTACGCCTGCAAAAGGTTTTTCGTGCAACAAACAAACCAATTTATGACGGCTTGCAACGCGCTCCATTATATCCATCAACAAGTTGTTGTGATCAACGCCAACGTTGATTTCTTCAAACATGGGCGCAATTTCGTATTGCGACGGACCAACTTCGTTATGGCGTGTACGTACCGGAATGCCGAGTTTGTGTGCTTCTGTTTCTACATCGCGCATGTAAGCAAAAATGCGCTCAGGGATAGCACCGAAATAGTGGTCTTCTAAGTTTTGGTGTTTAGCAGGTAATTTACCAATGAGTGTTCTACCAGTTAGAATTAAATCTGGACGCAAGTTAAATAGCGCTTGATCCATTAAAAAATATTCTTGCTCCCAACCTAAAGTAGCTGAGACTTTAGTAACTCCTGCATCAAAATATTGTGCAACAGGTGTTGCTGCTTTGTTTAAAGCATCTTGCGATTTCAACAATGGCAATTTATAATCCATCGCATCGCCCGAATAGGTAATAAAAACAGTTGGAATGCACAAAGTTTTTCCATCGCCAACTTCATAGATGAAAGCAGGTGATGATGGATCCCAAGCTGTATAACCACGCGCTTCAAAAGTTGCGCGCATTCCACCAGAGGGGAATGATGAACCATCAGGTTCTTGTTGTACTAAGGCATCACCACTAAATTCTTCAATTACTTCACCACTTGGAGTGAGGGTGAAAAAAGCATCATGTTTTTCAGCCGTTTTACCCGTCCAAGGTTGAAACCAGTGCGTATAGTGTGTCGCACCTTTATCTTGTGCCCATTGTTGCATTGATTTAGCCACAAAATCAGCTACATCGCGATGTAATTTTGTACCATTTTGAATAGCAGATTTTACGCTCAGATACGTTGTCTCATCCATATACTGCTTCATGGCAGCATCGTTGAAAACGTTCATTCCATAAAAATCGGCAATTTTTTCGCCTGGCATTTCTTTGTACTCAATATCTAAATCGTAACGATTGAAAATAGTATCAAGCGCATTAAATCTTGAAAGACTCATGTTTGAAAGGATTTACCCGAGCGCAAGGGGCATCGGTTGGTTTGAAATTTATTTAGAAAGTAGTTGGTATAAAGTATTATAACAACAATTGTATTTTCGCAAAATTAAAACTTACGTACGGTTAATAGTAATATAAATTGTATAATTTTCAAAAGAAAATATAAATTTAGGATATTATGTTATAAACCATTATGAATTTTGTCAATGGCGTACTTTAAAATTAATAAATGGCAATAAATAAAAAATAAATGGCAATTGCTTAAAACTTAAATTTGATAAAGTTGGAAATATTGTCGCTTTTTAGCTTGCAAAAGGAAGCAATAAGCAAATGTGAAATGAACAGAATAGAATGTTAAAAATTTAAAATAGAAGTAATATTATTTAAAAAATCATCACTTATCAAAAAGATGAGTGATGATTTTTGATTCGTTAATATTATCAATTTAAAATCTTACCATAATTGCAAAAATTAACCTATTTTCAGAATTAACTAAATCAGGTGTAAAATTAGCATAAGTTTTAGTAGCTGGATCGTATGGATTGGGCTGGTAAGAATTTGGATTAAAATTATTTGCCGGATTGGGCTGATATCCACCAGGACCAGATACACCACCAGGACCATTAAAATAAGGAATATTCATGTAACGATGTACGGCTTCTAAACGAAGTGTTATATTCTGGTTAGGCATATAGTCAATACAAGTAGAAGCATCCCATCCATCCATTTTTGAACCAGGAGTCGCTTCAGCAACCCATCTATCTGTTGCACCACCAGGTGGAACTAATGACAAGTACCTACTTGGATTGTGCAAGAATCCTCCACCAATTGTCCATGCCCATTTTGAACCTTCTCCAAACCAAACTCTATTATATACCATACCACTAACAAAATTTGATGCACTATCGCCTGTTGCAGTAAATTTACCAACGCCATCCTTAGCATTTCCGTTTACATAAGTTCCTGATTGGAATCCGACATCAAGAGTCAATGTGAAAGCAGCTCTTTTTATTCCGCTTGATTTTTGATTGTCGTAGTATTTGTGTTGCCAAGAATTATCAGTATGTAACCTGATAACGTTGGGTGCACCTGCCACATCGGTACCATAATAATTGTTACTAATAAAAGAGTTATTTGCATTTGCACGATGCAATATTGAAAATCCAAGCCCTGGCATACTATTAAAAGTACCGTAAGACTGCCATCCGTTAATTATCCAAAGTTCTAGTTTTGTTTTTTCAGTCGGGAAAAATTGAACTCTGATACCGTTAAAAAACCACGGCGTATTATCTGAAGTGTAAGAAGGTTGATAACTCCAGTTTTCGAAATTATTGTAAGAATACATCCCGATATATGACAAGAAAATACCCATGTCAATATTTAAACCATGCTTATAGTTAAAATGATAGCCACCATAAGCTTCACTGATAAAACGATAAGCATCGGGTAAATTATATTGCCCTCTATAACCAGAATAGTCATTGCGGGGAATTACCGTAGCGCGTGTACCAAATTGTGTCATGAAACGTCCACGTACATTATTATAATGAAAATCACCACCTAAAGCAATATATGAAATTGTACTTTCATTATTTCTGGCTAAAGCCGTTGAACCTGCAACTGTATTATCTATCGGGTTATTATCAGAGCGTGTATAGTTTACATCAATTGTTGCATCGCCACTAAAATATTTACTGTCAAAAATTTTAGTATCTTGACGATTGTTACCGTTTATCCAAGAAAAATCAGCAAATGCAAACGGTTCGCTTAATGGCGGCGTGGTATCTACTTGTGTCATTGTAGAAGAATCTACACAAATTGTAGCAGGAATAACGCCGTTTGAAACATTTGATGAATGTATAATTATTCCATCAAACATTTCAGCATTAATATATTCAGGAGGAGTATTCCGAGCAGTAATAGTATTGAATGCTACCAACATAAATAGAGTTGATAAATAAAATTTACACAGAGCCACTGAGGCTGAAAGAGAAATTACCCTATTTGTAATGAGCTGATTCATTATTCTTGATTATATTAAATGTAAAAAAATAGTTTTTGAAATTAAACTTAATTGCGAAAAACTTTTTTAAAGTTGTTCCAATGGTGAAATAAATGTTGTAATAAAGATGACCAAAAGTGTCAAATAACTTGATAGCAGCGGCAAAAAATAAATTTTTTTCATAAAAATAATTGGTGATTCGAAACTTAATACACTGCAAAATTGAATAAATATTATAAACAATTAAAGTACAGTTAGTTTAAAATCTAAACTCAGAACATAAAGTTCTAAAAAAGTATTATTTTCGTAATAATTTGTAATAAAATTATGTTTTTAAAAAATTAAAAATGCTTAAGGGTTTTTGTAAGTTTGTCACAGATTTTAGTATTCTTAAAATTCTTTGGTATTATTATAATTTCTGAACCCTTCACATTATTTAGACAAGAAGCAAACTGTAAATTTATGAATGCAAAGTTAAGAACGTTAACATAAAGGTGGTATAAAGACCTTTTCAAGAATCATAAAGATTTTATAAACTTTCGAAATTTATTGAAAGTATTTCATTTCCCCGTTTTTTTAGGGTAACATACTATGAGAATTTTATTTTTAACCTGGTTATTGGGATTAAATTTTTTTTTGTGTGTCGTTCATTCACAGAATGTTTCTTACAGCAATGTCACCGATGCT
>JAYVVO010000521.1:0-3001 GCA_043786955.1 Saprospiraceae bacterium | reverse complement strand
TAGAAGCAAATTGATATTGCGACAATTCAGGAAACTTCCGTCCAATTGGGTCCAAACTTAAGAATCTACATCCCTTCTGGTCATAAATCCGCATGCCAAAATCAATCTCTCCGGTTTCTTTATCATTTTCCTTTCCATTAAAACCATACCGATACAACGCCGACGTATAACTTCTCGAATCTATCGCCATACCAAACGGAAAATAATCCGTTGCGCTAATAACCACCGCGTTGTAACCCTTGTTCACACCAATTGTCGTGTCAGTTTTTCTATCATTAATCACCGCCATCACGTTTCCGAGATGGTTCGTCAACTCATAGTTTCGTTTCCCCTCATACAACTTACTTATCGTCAGCAAACCTTTATTTACAAGCGTATCTGCACGGTACAAACCCAAGCGGCTTGAGCCAAAAATAGACTGCTCGCGCCATATAGAGCTGTAGTGCATTTTACTATTTTGCCAATCTTGTACTTTCAATTTTGCTTGCATTAAAAATTATTTTTAACACTTATCTTTTTGCTGCTTTTTTGCTAAAAATGCGAACAGCTCACTTCATTATTTCTTCCGTTTTCGCATCAGTCAATCCATAATCCATTCTGTCTTCTTGAGTTAACAGAATACGATTAAAATCTGGTGTTTTTGATGAATAAACAACTGGAAAATATTTATTCACAACTCTTTCTCTTAGCCCATCTCTGGGCAACTTAGTAGTACAGATAGAATGTATTAACTGATTATTTACCCTGAATTCAAACTCTACAGTCGAAGATGGTGGCTTCGTTGAAGAAGAGCAATTTGTTACTAAACCTTTTGCAAAAGCCATATTTTCAATAATCTCTTTTTCAGTGTGGCATTTGCCAATACTAGCAACTATTATGACTATAAAAACTCCAATAACGAAGTAAAGACCGAAATTTTCTTTTTCAAAAAAATAGATTTTAGTTGTTTTTCCCATAGCTATTTTTCTTTAGTACTTATAGAAGATTTTTCGGTCGCGTTCGTGACAGTTGTACCGTGAAAATTTGTATTTAAATTATAAAACAAGTTCATTCCAGCTTCACCAGCTTTTAATCCGATTCCTGATGTTTCTTTTATTCCAAATTTACTGGCAAAAGCTCCTACACCAATGTTGCTGTACGAATTTCCAATACCTCCATATAGCATACTTGCGCCAACTTTTATAGGTTTATCACCCAAAATGGATGTATTAAACATAGTCTGTAAAGGATCTTTATTACTTAGTTTATCAATACTTAAATCTAAAGAATTACCTACAAGAGAGCTTGTAAAAGGGTTCGTAAAAACGAATTGGGAAACAGAACTTAGCCAGTTAATATCCTTTATTTTACCGGTAAACGATTTTTTATCACTGAAGTAAGCTTGGACACTTGCATCTGCTAATGAACTTGTTGCTCGAACGCCTAAAGAAGCACCCGATGATGCGAGTAGAGATGTCCCAGTCGCACTTGCGTAGGCAACACCTCCACCTATTGCGAGACTTGAATAAACAGCACCTTCCATATGAACACCAATTACGCCCGTGCCTTTACATGTATTTTTAAAATTTTCTTTTTGATCGATGTAACCAGTTGGTATGTATGGAATATAATTGTTAGATTTATTATCCCAATACTCAAAAGTTTTATCTCCGTATGTTGTGGCAGTCGCTGAAACTCGAATGTACCAATACATATCTGCAGATGCTTTAATTGCAAAGTAATTATGACCTGTCTTATGATAGTCGCCATAATTTGCCAAAATATCAGGTGTTTCATATTGGTTATCTTTAACTTTTTGTAGTGGCTCAGCACCATCTAAATCAATCGCCATAATTGGGTTATCACCAGCAAAAATATATGGTGAATATTGTGGGTATTTCTTTGTCAATGGATCTACACTCAAGAAATGAGGCACTTTACCATCATACATCCGCATTCCATAGTCTTGATATCCAGTTTCAGAATCAGTCTCCTTATCGTTAAAACCGTATCTGTATGTTTTTAAAGAAAAATTCCTGCTGTCTATCGCCATGCCAAAAGGGAAATAATCCGTCGCACTTATTACCACCGCGTTGTAACCCTTGTTCACTCCAATCGTCGTATCTGCTTTGCGGTCGTTAATAACTGCCATCACATTGCCAAGGTGGTTTGTTAATTCGTAATTTCTCTTACCTTCGTACAACTTACTTATTACCTGCAAACCTTTATTTACTAAAGTATCTGCTCTATACAAACCAAGTCTACTACTTCCAAAAATATACTGCTCTCGCCAAGTGACGCTGTCGTTGTGTCTTTTATAAATACCCATCGTGTTGCCTTGTGCATCGCGGATGTAATACGTGCGTGTTGTATCACCCGCTAAAACCACTCTTTTAAGCACTCTTTGCTGCATGGCGTTATACCCAAAAGTTAGGTTCGCACCACCAGCCTTGTTGTTTTGAAGTATTTTCCCATACGGTGACCAACTGACTTGCATCTGCTGTTTGTTGTCCGCAACCATGTTGCCCGACTTATCATAGATGTAGTTATTTGCATTTTGTGAGTCTATATCATTGGGGTAATTCCCATCCGGCACGCTGTCCTTAATATACTGAAGCTGATTTGTGCCAGTATAATAATAGTAAGTCAAACTATCCATTTTCTGTAGTGGAGCAGTTGTACCTAAACCATTTCTCAAATACTTCGTAATGTTTCCATTCGCATCGTAGTTCACACGCTCTTGATAATCTTTGCTCGGTAATGCCACTTGCCACAGCGTTTTTGTCACGCTGTCTTTCCAAGCATCCATACTCGCGAGTCTATGTAACTGATCATATCCATACGCATAACCAATTGACCTGCCGAGTTGTAAATTGTGTTGCGATATAGCTCTGATATTGCCGTTGTATAAATTCGGCGAAGCTGTCGCAAATTTCGATATTCCCGTTGAATCTTGATCGAACGGACCTTTTGTAATGGGTTTGTAATCGCGGTTATAATAATGAATCACATAGCCCAGCAC
>JAYVVO010000520.1:0-3003 GCA_043786955.1 Saprospiraceae bacterium | reverse complement strand
TTTATATTACCCTGAGACTATACTTTTCAAAGATTGTATTCCTTCCGAAATAACATATCCGGTTATACTTAAACCCGCAGTTGGTGCTAGAAGTCGTGGTGTATATGTGGTTAAAAATAGTTTAGACCTTATTGAAAAAGCTACAACTATTGATATGCCAGTTGTGCAAGAATTAGTGGGTAATGAGGATACTGAATATACTTGTGGCGTTTTAATGCTTGATGATAATTTCATTTCAAGCATTATATTAAGACGAACTTTAAAAGAAGGCAATACTTCTAAGGCATACTATAAAAAAGATTATCCTGAAATTATTTTAAGTTATATTAAGCAAATTACGGAAAAACTTAAACCTTACGGATCATGTAATCTTCAATTAAGGATTGACAATAAAGGTATACCGAAACTTTTTGAAATTAATGCCAGACACTCAGGAACAACTTATATGCGATCTCATTTTGGATATAATGAAGTAGAAATTATTTTAGATTACTTTTTGACTGGCACATTTGTTAATCCAATTACACGTGAAGGAGTAGCTATTAGATATTATGACGAAATGTTTCAAGATAATTAGGCGTTACAAACTGGTAATTAAATTATGAAAGTTCTTATTACTGGAGCATCTGGTTTTATTGGTAATTTTACAAGTCAATATCTACTTGATCATAATATAGAAATCGTTACACTTGGGCGCTCTAAACCTGAAAATATTAAATCAGAGCATATATTCTTTGACTTAATTGCGCCAGATTTTATAGAACTATCTGAAAATAATAAACTAAATAATTTTGATACAATAATTCATTGTTCGTCGGTAATGGCTGATAGTACTAATTTAGAGAGTTTTAAACTTCTGTATGACAATATTAAAATGTCAGAGAGTATAGTTGAATTGTCAAAAACACTAAAAATAAAACAACTAATAAATCTTTCTTCATTTGCAATTTATCCTAATACTGATGGATATTACGATGAATTATCACAATTAGATGTTTCTAATAATAACGATTCAATTTACGGGCTTTCAAAAATTTGTTCAGAAAATTTGTATAATTTCATTTTGGGTACAAAGAACAAAATAAAAGTTGTTAACCTGCGAATATCTCAAGTCTATGGTAAAGGAATGCGCTCAGACAGAACTTATCAGATAATGCTTGATGAATTAAAAGAAAAAAATTCTATAACTGCATTTAGCAATGGCGAAAGAGTTAGCAATTTTGTACCTATTGATAAGGTTGTCAAAGCCATTAAATTTTTTTTGGGCAGTCTGAACTATACTGGTGCTTATAATTTAGGTGGTGAAAATTTAACTTATAAAGAATTAGCCCAACAATTGATCAATCAATTTGGAAACCAAAACTCAAACCTTATTCTATTGGATCGAGGTGTCAAATCAAAGTTTTATCTTAATACTGAAAAACTTGACCACCTTTTGGGAAAATATGGTCAATCTGTAAATAACAATTAAAATGATTCTCCTCTCTGCTCCGCACATTGCAGGTAACGAATGGCACTACGTCAAAGATTGTTTAGATACTGGTTGGGTATCGTCAGTTGGTGCGTATGTAACTAAGTTTGAAAATTTAGTTGCCGAGTTTTCTGAAAATAAATTCGGCATAGCTGCTGTTAATGGTACAGCTGCACTTCATATTTCTCTGCAATTAAACGGTGTTGAACTAAATGATTATGTAATTGTGCCAAATATAACTTTTATTGCCAGTTGTAACGCGATAAAATATACGAAGGCGCGATTAATTTTGATGGATGTTGACGCACAGACGTGGCAAATGGATTTAGATTTGTTGACAGAATTTTTTGAAACAAAAACTTCAACAAATACGGATGGTGTAAGAATTTTGAAGAAAAACAAACGCCCTATTCGCGCTATCATGGCAGTACATGTTCTGGGCAACATGTGCGATATGGATAGACTTGTTACCATTTCAGAAAAATATAACGTCATACTTATTGAAGATGCAACGGAAGCGTTAGGTTCGTATTACAAAGGAAAACACGCTGGTTCGTTTGGTAAAATGGCGGCGTTTAGTTTTAACGGTAATAAAATTATTACTACTGGTGGTGGTGGTGTAATTGTTACAAATGATGAAGTTTTAGCCAAACGCGCAAAACATATCACAACGCAAGCCAAATGCGACCCGATGGAATATATGCACGATGAAGTGGGGTATAATTACAGATTGGTAAATATGCTCGCTGCAGTGGGTGTTGCGCAAATGGAACAATTACCAACTTTTATAAATCGCCGTAAACAAATTGATGCTTATTATAAAAGTGAATTAGGGCACTATTCGGATATTGAATTTCAAAAAGTGGAAGAAAATGTAAATCCGAATTGTTGGCTATTTACTTTTAAAACGCCTAAAATGCGCCAACTACTCACGCATTTAAACGCAAATGGAATTCAATCGCGCCCTTTTTGGGTGCCAATGAATCAGTTGCCAATGTTTACTAAGGAAATTTATTTATCCAAAAGTGATGTGTCCAATTCTGTTTATCAAAACTGTTTAAGTATTCCGAGTTCATCATTTTTGACGGAAGCTGATTTAGAAGTAGTTGTAAAAAAAGTTAAAGAAGTTCTCTAAATTGTAGATTCCTCGAAATGTCTAATAGTTTTAACTTATCGCGGTTCATCTCTGATTCCATAACGCTGCGCGATGAAAGTCTTTTTCAAAAAGATTTAAAAACGTTCCATTCTGAATTAGCAAAAAATATAAATGGTAAATCTGTTTTAGTGATTGGAGGCGCTGGAACAATTGGTTCGAACTATATTAAAGCGTTGTTGAAATTTTCTCCCGCTAAATTATTTGTAGTTGATATAAATGAAAATGGATTGACGGAATTGGTGCGCGATTTAAGAAGTTCGATGGATTACAATATCCCTGAGAATTTTAAAACGTACCCAATGAATTTTGGTGATTCAGTTTTTAAAAAAATGTTCATCCATGAAGGTGGCTTCGATATTGTCGCCAATTTTGCAGC
>JAYVVO010000519.1:0-3006 GCA_043786955.1 Saprospiraceae bacterium | reverse complement strand
CTGGTTGTACCAAAGCCACCCAATGGTCTAAAGCACCTTTACCTTTACCCATACGCACTTGAATAGGCTTTTGCGTAATTGGTTTATCAGGAAAAATTAAGCACCAAACTTTACCTTCACGTTTCATGTGACGCGTGATAGCAATACGTGCGGATTCTAACTGACGACCTGTGATGCGCTCATGTTCTGTCGATTTTAGTGCATAAGTACCGAACGAAACGGTACTGCCTTTCCAAGCGAGACCCGTATTGCGTCCCTTCTGCATATTTCTAAATCGCGTTCTTCTCGGTTGTAACATTGCCGACTATTTTATTTATTTCTTTGAAATAATTTTTATCTTTTTCCACCACCACCGCCTCCGCGATTGTTGTTGCTTCCGCCTTGACCACCACCGCCTCCGCGATTTCCACCGCGATCGTTATTTCTTCTATCATTTCCGCCACCACCGTCACCGTCTCTTCCGCGATCGTCTCTACGATCGTTTAAGTTACGTGGTATTGCACCTTTCTGATCCTCACTAGCAGTTGGCGATAAATCGCGTTTGCCGAAAACTTCACCTTTGCAAATCCAGACTTTGATACCCAATTTACCATAAACGGTTTGAGCTTCGACATTAGCATAATCAATATCGGAACGGAAAGTATGTAAAGGCGTTTTACCTTCTTTGTATTCTTCACTACGGGCAATATCTGCACCGGCTAAACGACCACCGATGCGTATTTTTATACCGTCCGCACCTTTATCAATAGTTGACTTAATGGCTGCTTTGATCGCACGACGATAATTTACGCGTGTTTCAATTTGCTTTGCTACTGATTCACCTACCAATACTGCATCAAGTTCTGGTTTTCTAATTTCAGCAATATTTATCTGAACTTCTTTACCAGTTAATTTTTTCAACTCTTCGCGAATACGATCCACCTCTTTACCCTGACGACCGATAATGATACCTGGGCGCGATGTGTGAATTGTAACCGTTACGCGTTTGAGTGTGCGCTCAATAGTAATACGTGCTATGCCACCTTTTTCGATACGCGCTTGTAAATATTGTCGGATTCTTTCGTCCTCAACAACTTTTAAAGCCATATCCTTTCCACCAAACCAGTTAGATTCCCAACCACGAATGATTCCTAACCTATTTCCTATCGGATTTGTCTTTTGACCCATTTATCAAGACTTTTTTAATTGGCAATTAATAATTAACCGCCAATCTATGTTTGAGTTTTTAATTCTTAATTCTTAACTGTTGTGTTGAACTCTTTTTTATTTTCAACAACTACAGTTAAATGATTCGTACGCTTGCGAATACGGTGTGCTCTACCTTGCGGCGCTGGTTGAAAGCGTTTCAACATAGCGGCTGCATCACTGTAAGCTGTTTTGATGTACAAGTCGTAATCTGCTGCATCATATTCCGAAAGATTTTCCCAATTAGCTACTGCCGAACGGATTAATTTTTCGAGCCATGTTGCGGCTTCTTTATTCGTAAAACGCAAAATATTCAATGCGTCATTCACTTTTCTTCCGCGAATATTATCAACTACCAGACGCATCTTGCGCGCTGACATCGGAATACTCGTTAATTTTGCTGAAGCCTCCATGACCTTTAAATATTAGTGATTAATAGTTAATGGTTAATTTTAAATTCGATTAACCATTAACAATTAACCATTGACCATTAATAATTATTTCTTTCTATTTCCTGAGTGACCTTTAAACGTACGTGTCGGTGAAAACTCGCCTAATTTGTGACCAACCATATTTTCAGTGACGTACACGGGTATAAAAGTTTTACCGTTGTGCACAGCGATTGTTAAACCTACCATTGTCGGAATAATCATTGAAGCACGCGACCAAGTTTTGATCACTGTCTTTTTGTTATTCTCTTTCATAGCTTCTACTTTTTCAAGAAGTTTATAAAAGATGTAAGGACCTTTTTTTATCGAACGTGGCATACCTAAAGTTATTAGTTATTGGAGAATAGTAATTAATATTTAGTAGCAAATGTTTTTAGCGATATTTGGAAAAGTAAAATTTTTTTATCCATCCAAGGTATCTTAACACTAACAACTATCAACTAACAACCATCAACTATTTTTTATTTTCCTGTTTTACGACGCGAAACAATTAATTTATTTGAACGTGCATTCGGGTTACGTGTTTTTAGTCCTTTTGCAAACTGACCATTACGTGAACGCGGATGACCGCCAGAAGCACGACCCTCACCACCACCCATCGGGTGATCTACTGGGTTCATTACTACACCACGATTATGTGGACGACGACCAGCCCAACGCGCTGCACCAGCTTTTCCCAAAACGCGCAAACTGTGATCTGCATTTGAAACAACACCTACCGTAGCACGACACTTAATTAAAACGCGACGAATTTCACCTGAAGGCATTTTCAAAACTGCATAACGCTCTTCTTTACCGGCTAAAGTTGCGTAAGAACCAGCTGAACGCGCAATAGCTGCGCCTTTACCTGGTGTGAATTCTATATTGTGCACTTGCAAACCAATCGGAATTTCAGAAAGTATCATTGTGTTTCCAACATCAGCTGGAACACCTTTTCCACTTTTTATGACAGTACCCACTTTTAAACCCTGTGGCGCAATGATATAATCTTTAACACCGTCCGTATATTCTATTAAGCAAATAAAAGCTGAACGATTCGGATCATACTCAACCGTTTTCACTGTAGCAGATACTTCATCTTTATCGCGTTTGAAATCCACCACACGGTATTGGCGTTTAACACCACCGCCGCGATAGCGCACAGTCATTTTACCTGTATTATTTCTTCCACCCGAAGACTTAATCTTCGCCAACAAACTTTTCTGTGGTTTGTCAGTCGTCAATTCTGCGAACGCATTTGTTGCTCTTGTTCTGAGCGTCGGCGTTATCGGGTTATATTTTTTAATTGGCATACCGCTTAATTATTTTGACTTTCACCGTAAATATCAATTTTTTCACCTGCTTGCAATGTTACGTAGGCTTTCTTGTAAGA
>JAYVVO010000518.1:0-3012 GCA_043786955.1 Saprospiraceae bacterium | reverse complement strand
AGAAATTTTGTTCCGTCAGCATAACCTAAGTCACCCGTTTGAGACAAAAATGGTGTTGTGTTCAAAGGAGTTTGCGTACAAAGCAACAAAATGTCCTTGGGACAAGTGATTAATGGACCCGTCTTGTCTTCAACTTTCGCAGTACCCCAGCACTTGTTGCCGTTAGCAGTAACTTGAACTTTGAATGTTTGACCAACGTCGGCAGATCCTACTGTTGTGTTTGCAGCAGGATAAGTGATACCGCCATCGCGGCTAATAGCAACAGTACCTGCAGTTCCCGACGCTAACATATCTGCCGCAAGTATTGTGTAAGTGCAAGACGTCGGAGGCGTTGAACCATCCAGCGTAATGTTTATCGCACCCTTACAGCTAATACCTTGCGCCTGCGCTGATAAGTTTCCTACCGCGATAGCGATAAAAACCAACACGCCTAAACGCCCCAAAAATAAATTGTGATTCGTTCTCTTCATGAGATGTGAAATTTAGATTAAAAAATTTAGTTAAAAAATAAGCGTAAGATTACAGCACGAATTATGTCGTTGGAAATGAATTTCAAGAATCAAAAGCAAAGGGCAAATTTAAAAACACAAACTTTTCTTTATGTTCTTTGCTGTTTGGCTTTTGCTTGTTGTTAAATTTAGGGAAGACCTTAAAATGTAAAGGATGTCGGAAGAATGCTATTAAATCAATATGTTCTTGGGCTTCACTAAAAGATAGTTTGGTTATACTTAAATGTAATCGGTTATGCCATGTAGTAATTTTGGTTAAAAAATAAGTTCAATTATAAAATTGAGATTCTTAAACTAAGTATTCAAATACGATGCCAATTTAGTTATTCGTTGTTAGTTTATAGTTGTTCGTTGTGAAGTACTCTACAACGAACAACTATAAACTAACAACGAATAACTAAATTTATACATCGTAATTTAAAACAGGTGCTAACCAGCGTTCAATCTCTTGGATGTTCATGTTTTTGCGATCGGCGTAATCCTCAACTTGATCTTTCGATATTTGTCCAAGACCAAAATATTTTGAATCGGGATGCGCGAAGTAAAAACCAGAAACTGATGAAGCGGGATACATGGCGTAACTTTCTGTTAATTTTATACCTGTGGCGTTTTCGGCATCTAAAATTTCAAACAAAGTTTTTTTCTCGGTATGGTCAGGACAAGCCGGATAGCCAGGCGCAGGCCGAATCCCGATGTATTCTTCTTCAATCAATTCTTCGCTGCTCAGTTTTTCATTTTTAACATAACCCCAAAACTCTGTTCTGACTTTATAGTGCATACACTCTGCGAATGCTTCCGCAAATCTATCGGCAAGCGCTTTTAAAAGAATGGCGTTGTAATCATCATTATCTTTTTCAAATTTTTCAACCCACGCTTCAATACCGATACCCGTTGTTACTGCAAATCCACCGATATAATCTTTTGTATTCGTTTCAGTCGGTGCAATATAATCCGAAAGACAAAAATTGGGTTGACCTGGCGCTTTTTCGTTTTGTTGACGCAAATTATGCAGTTTCGTTGTTCGTTGTTTATCGGGGCTATCAACTATCAACGAAGAATTATCAACTACAATTTGTATATCGTCATTATTCACGGCATTCGCTTCCCAAAAACCAATGACGCCATTTGCACCAATCCATTTTTCTTCAACGATGCGTTTAAGCATCACTTGTGCATCATTAAATAATTTAGTGGCTTCAACGCCCACAATTTCATCGGTTAAAATAGCAGGGTATTTTCCTGCCAATTGCCAACTCTGAAAAAATGGTGTCCAATCAATGTACGGCACGAGTTCCGCTAAATCAAAATCGGTAAAAACTTTTGTGCCTAAAAATGTGGGTTTCACAGGCGTGAAAGTATCCCAATTAATTTTAGTTTTATTTTGACGCGCATTTTTTAAGCTCAGATACCGCTTCGACGATTTGCGGTTGCTGCGCAACGCGCGCACTTGTTCATATTCGGTTCTGATGCTTTGTTTATAGTCATTGCGCGCCGATTCATTTTTATTCAATAATGCACTCGCCACAGCAACTGCGCGACTCGCATCGAGTACGTGAACCGTTGTGCCTTTATATTGTTGCTCAATTTTAACAGCCGTGTGTGTTTTAGAAGTTGTTGCGCCACCAATCAATAGCGGTTGTTTCATACCTGTGCGTTCCATTTCCTTAGCCACATAAACCATTTCGTCTAGCGAAGGCGTAATTAAACCTGATAGACCGATAATATCTACTTGGTGTTTGCGCGCTTCCTGCAAAATTCTATCTGCCGAAACCATTACACCGATGTCAATAATTTCATAATTGTTACATGCCAAAACAACGCCGACGATATTTTTACCGATGTCGTGCACGTCGCCTTTAACGGTTGCCATTAAAATTTTACCTTTCGCATAGCCACCCGATTTTTCTTCTTCAATGAAAGGCGTTAGGTAAGCCACCGCTTTTTTCATTACACGCGCTGACTTAACAACCTGAGGTAAAAACATTTTACCCGAACCAAATAAATCGCCGACAACGTTCATGCCATCCATCAATGGTCCTTCTATAATATGCAACGGTCGCGGATATTTTTGGCGCGCTTCTTCCATATCAATGTTGACATAATCATCCAATCCACGAACAAGCGAGTGTGTAATTCGGTCTTCTAAAAGTAATTCGCGCCAAGCGTCTTCTTTTTTTGCAGCTCTACCCCCGTCATTTTTAACTTGTTCCGCAAAAGCTGTGAGTGCTTCTGTGGCTTGATTATCGTTATTATTTCTATTAAATAAAACGTTCTCAACCAGCTTCATAAGGTTTTTATCGACGTCGGCATATACTTCAATCATACCCGCGTTGACAATTCCCATATCCATACCCGCTTTCACCGCATGATACAAAAACGCTGAGTGCATCGCTTCGCGAACTTTATTATTTCCTCTAAAACTAAAAGAAATATTTGATACACCACCCGAAATTTTAGCACCAGGGCATAATTTTTTTATTTCAGAAGTCGCCTCAATGAAATG
>JAYVVO010000517.1:0-3013 GCA_043786955.1 Saprospiraceae bacterium | reverse complement strand
ATCAAGCGATTCAGTCAATCGGATGAAAAAGCGTTCGGGTTAGAAGCAACGGATGTTGTTTTTGAAAAAGTACCATTGCTCGTTCACAAACAAGAAACAACACCACTCAAAAGAAAGTTTTTTTTGAAAGATAAATAACAGGGAATAAGCTTTGGGGAATAAGGAACAAGTTTTAAGGAATAGGAAACAGTTAAAACATTTATTCCTTATTCCCTAAAATTTATTCCCTAAAATTTATTCCCTAAAACTTATTCCTTATCTCAACCAACCTAACATTTCAACAAAGAAAGTAAACACAAAAGGCAATGCTACCCAGCACCAATTGGCATTCGTAAAGAAAATTGCCAAAAAGGCTATTAAAGAAACTGCAAAAAGAATTCCATTTTTGCGGTCAAAATTTGTCATCTTATCCATTGTAAATTAATTTGTGCAAATTTAAGGATTAACACACAGAATAAAAAGAATATGCGGATAGTTTTTATGGGCACACCCGATTTTGCTGTGCCGAGTTTAGAAATTTTATTAAAAAATGGTCATACAATTGTTGCGGTTGTTACTGCAACAGATAAAATGGGCGGTCGTGGAGGAAAGCAATTGATTGAATCATCTGTCAAAAAATGTGCCTTAGCAAATAATTTAGCTATTCTTCAACCTGAAAAATTGCGTAATGAAAATTTTATAGAATCATTGCGCGGTGCCAACGCTGATTTATTTGTCGTTGTCGCTTTCAGAATGTTGCCTGAAATTGTTTGGCGAATGCCAAAATTTGGTACTATGAATTTACACAGTTCGCTGTTACCTAAATATCGCGGTGCTGCGCCCATAAATTGGGCAGTTATTAATGGTGAAATGGAAACAGGCGTAACTACTTTTTTACTTCAACATGAAATTGATACGGGTAATATTTTATTTTCAGAAAAAACGTTAATTGATGAACTCGATTCAGCAGGAACAGTACACGATAGATTGATGCACATTGGTGCAGCTTTGGTTTTGAAATCGGTGAACGTTATCGAAAATAATACGGCGCGACCAAAACCGCAACCAGATTTTGCCGTTTCGCACGCGCCGAAAATTTTTACTGAAAACTGCCAAATTAATTTCGATCAAACGGTTGAACAGATTTATAATTTTATTCGCGGTATGTCGCCGTTTCCAACAGCTTGGACAAAACTTAATGATTCGGTTTTAAAAGTTTATGCTTCGAGCAAAGAAACAACTGCGCATGACTCAGAGATTGGAACTTTTATTTCGGATGGAAAAACATTTTTAAAAGTTGCTGCTCAAAATGGATTCATCCATCTGCTGGATGTACAATTAGAAGGACGTAAGCGTATGCCGATTGAAATGTTTCTGATGGGTAATAAAATTAAAGAATGAAATAGAATTATAAAGTTCGGGATTATTTATCGAACCGCATAGAATTTAAATACCTCAAAAACTCAGGTTGCCTTCTGCGCGCGACAGAAATTTTCTTTCCGTCTTTCATATACACCTCGTTTTCGATTTTCATATACTTTTCTAAGAAACGAATGTTTATGATGTGCGATTTATGAACACGAAAAAAATTTTTAATACTTGTTGGTTCTTCAAAAATTTTAAGCGGTTTCGAGACGGTGTATTTACTAATTTCATCGGTGGTATAAATATAAGTGTAATTATCTGCAGCTTCAAGTCGAACTATGTCATTCAAATTTAAAAGCCTAAAACCATCAGTGGAGGGAATACAGATTACTTCGGATTGATTTTCATTTTTCAGTGCTTCACGACTAATTTCTAAGCGTTCTTTAGTCATGTTGTTCGCGCCAGATTTGATGCGTTTAACAGCATCAACCAACTGATCGGGATCAATAGGTTTCAGAACATACCCCACGCTGGCGTAATCGAATGCTTTATTAGTGTATTCGTTGAAAGCAGTTATGAAAATAATATCGAAATTAATTTTATCTAATTTTTCCAGCCATTCAAAAACCAATCCGTCGGGTAATTTAATATCCAAAAAAGCAACGTCTAACGGGACGTGCATATTTTTTACAATAATTGCCGCCTCATTTAAATCTTCAGCGTGTGCAACGACGTTTACGTTTGAGCACAAACTCTTCAACATATCTTGAAGATAAATGCGACTCACTTTTTCATCTTCGACGATTAGGGCGTTTAATTGGCTCATTTTTTATTTTGCTAAAAAAATTTCAATAACTTCCTCTGTAATTCGGCTTGGGCGTTTCGTTTCTAAACTTAGTAAAACCCAATTGGTTTGTGCTTTTGCAATTACTTTATTATCCGAAACGCGTATGATGGAATAATAACGCCACCAAGTTGCGCCAGTTGGCTCACCAATCCAAGTTTTAACGCGCAACAAATCGCCTTCAAAACACGAGGCTAAATAATCTATTTCGTGCCTACGCGCCACCCAATTATACTTTTTGGCTATTTTTGATGTTGATAAATGTGCCCAATGTGCTTCTGCTACATTATTTATTAAATTAAAGTAAGCCACATTATTCATGTGGTTATTGAAATCAATGTCGCTCTCTTGAACAGTATAGTCGTAATAAAATTCTGCAAAATTCATTCTATGTTTTTTTTGAGCAATCAGTCCTCCAGTCTCAGCTCACAGCAATCAATTTCTATGCTACTGATTCTCAGTGACTGTCAGATGAAAGCTGACGGCTTAAAGCTGGTAGCTATTCTACAATTTTCGTGTATTAACATCACCTGTATCTTCATTAGCGCGCGGCAATCTATTTTGATTTTGAATTTGCGTAGTCGGGTCGGTTGATACGTTGCGCAAAGGCGCAATTTGTGCTGAACCATTACTGTCTGAGTCGTTTATTTTAAGTAAGTTTAAGAAGTAACGCTCCGAAAATCCACACGAAAAAGCAACGAGCAAAAACACGCCGACGTTATCTATTTTTATTCCAAGGCTATTCCAAGAAAGCAACACACAAACAAAACTTGCTATGATGGCACCAACAATTGGGCGTAACTGAAATTGAATAATACTTTCTCT
>JAYVVO010000516.1:0-8514 GCA_043786955.1 Saprospiraceae bacterium | reverse complement strand
GAAAGTATCAACTGATTCATCGCGCTCTTTAACAGGTAAAATGGGGTTAATTTTATGAAGCACAACGTCATCAATATAGTAATACGCAAAATTATTATCGCCCGTACTTTCATTGAGCGTCAGCGTATCAATCGAAAAATTACCAAGCGTTAAAAAAGCCACTGGCATTTGAGGTGTAAATAGGAAAGTAATTTTTTCCCATTTTTTATCGGCGCGAATTATATTTTTAGTCGCCAGCGTGGCTGCAAAATCTATTTTTTCATCCGTGTTTTGATAAATTTTTTTTTCTGAAAGATGCGCACCAATATTGTTAATCAAAATTCCACGCTCGATGGATTTCACCCAAAACTCGAGTACATATTTTTGTCCAACAACCAACGGTGCACGCAAATTGGTTTCAATATATTCTCTACAATGTGGTTTGCCATTTCGGCAACCGTAAAGCGTTAAACCCGCCATACTTTTACCAGAGTGCGGAGCAGTTTTACCAAAACCTTTTTCTGCCCACGATTCTGGTACGTGAACGTTTGGTCCATAAGCATCGGGTGATGCAACGGTTGCAGAATTCCAAAACGACATCACGCGGTCAAAATCGGTACCTTTATAATACCAACCAATGGGAAAGAATTTAAAATCCTCGAAACTATTATTCGGAACATAATTAAACGTTTCGTCAAGTGTTTGCGCTTGAAGTAAATTTGCTTTTAACAAATATAAAAATAGCAAAAAAGGCAGTGGTAAACGACCCACAGGTGAAGGTATTAAAAATGAGAAATACTAACGTAGAGAAATTAAAAGATTTTTTGAAATGAAAGGATAAAGAATACACTATACTTTAGCATATTTCGTGATTAAATATTCCTTCAATCCTTCATTTTTAATTATTTAACCGTTACTTTATCCATGCCACACTTCGCGCATTTACCAGCTTTAGTGGATGCTTTTTCGCATTTCATTGGGCAAACGTACATAGTAGCCGCCATTTTTTTGTCACTCTTTTTTGCTTTTGTAGTTTTTTCTGTTTTAACAGACGCAGTAGTAGCCGTTGGAGTTGTTTGAGCAGATGCACTGAAATAAAAACTTGCGAGAACAATCGTGAGTGTAATAAACTTTTTCATTGATACTGATTTTAAATTAAAATTGAATAAATTAGATGAATCTATATTACGTGAATATTTTTAAAAAATTGTGTAACTTAATTAATTTCGAGTCGTCGTTTCAGTATTAGGACAAAGGAAGATTTTAAGCCAGAAAAAAACCTTATAACGTACAGCTTTAAAATGGTTGTTGAAGAAGTTGTTGAAATAATTTGGAAGATGCGCGATAAACTTTTTAGGTTTTCGCTCAAAATACTCGACAGTCGAAGCGAAGCCGAAGATGTGATGCAAGAAGTTTATTTTAAAATATTGAACAAGCAAACGGATGTTGGAGAATTAAAAAATCCAGAAGCGTGGTGCATGACGTTAACAAAAAACCTTTCGCTCGATAAATTAAAATCGAAACACAAAAGAGTGAATGAAATAAGCGCAGCGTTGCCAATGTGCGAAACTTCTGATAGTCCGTTAAAACGCGTTGAAATTTTAGCTCGACTTCAACGATGCGGAAGCGAAGGAAGTTAAAAATATTTTAAAAGATTTGCGCGGTATTCGCATTTTGACCACCGAATTTGACGGACAAAAATATTACAAAGATGCTATCACGAGTTTCAACACCACCGATTACGATTTACTGATGTCCGTCAGAAGTAAAGGCGATAATGTGCGTTTTTGGACGAAAGAAACTAACGGCATTATCAGTGAGTTACTCATGTTGGTCGGTGGGAAAGATGAATTTGTAATGATAAGTTTTATCGGAAAGATTGATTTGCAAAAAATTGCGCGTCTCGCTGATGATTCTAAAATTAAAGGCATGGAGCATTTGAAGGATGTTGAAAAACATTAAGTCAATTACGAAACACGAAACATTTTTAATAATCTTTAAAATCTTTATACCATGATTAAGAAATTAGTTTTTGTCTTAGTTGCCACAGTGTTGGCAGCTTCGTTAAGTTTTGCGCAAACGACGAATTTTAGAGATTTTGCAAAAAAATATAGTAGCCATACAAATGTAGTTCATGTCGAATTGCCGGGTTGGATAGTTCGGTTAGGAAATCATTTTATAGACGAAAAAGATTTAGAGGGAGTTGATATAAAACGATTGATCAAAGGTGTTCATCACTTAAATTTAGTTGTTTTCGACGAGACTTCAGTATCGCCTGAGAAAGAAGACATTTCTGCACTTTTAGAAGGTGCGCGGCAAGCACATTTTGAAGATTTAATTTTTGTAAAAGATGGCAAATCCCGCGTCAATATTTTAATTCAAGAAAGTAAGGACATTATTCATAGTTTACTCATAGTTGTCACCGACAACACTAAGCATAATAAAAGCAGCATGTTTTTAAATTTAAAAGGTCACTTCTCGATGGCTGATATTAACAAAATGATTCAAAGTGCGGATAATAAAAAATCTGATACCACTAAAACTTGCGCTACTGAAGAAGAATAATTTAAATCAAAAATACGCGGCTTTAAAAATGCTGCTTATTTTTGTAGCGCAATGGTAGAGCTACAAAACATTAATTACAGCGTCGGAAAAATAAATATTCTCAGAAATGTAAACCTTGCGTTTAAACCGGGTGCATTTAATATTATTTTAGGTGCGAACGGTGCGGGTAAATCAACGGCACTAAAAATTGCGGCGGGTGCTTTAACGCCACAAACAGGCGAAGTGCGTTACAATAATCAGAGTTTAAAAACTTTTTCGACGCGGCAGTTAGCGCAAATACGTGCGGTGCTGTCCCAAAGCATTGATATAGTTTTTCCGCTCACTTTGGAAGAAGTTGTTTTGATGGGACGTTATCCGCACAATGCGAGCGCTCCAACTGTTTATGATAGAGAAGTTGCAAACGCCGCTTTAGTCGCCGTTGATTTAGAAAATAAACGACACCAAAATTTTATGACGCTTTCGGGTGGCGAAAAACAAAAAGGTCATGTGGCGCGCGTTTTAGCGCAAATTAATTTTTTAGAAAGCGAATCAAATACGCCGCGTATTCTTTTTTTAGATGAACCAACCTCGAATTTAGACGTGCGCGTGCAATTACAAATTTTGAATTTGGTAAAATCGCTCACCCAAAAAAATATAACCATCATCGCTGTTCTGCACGATTTGAATACGGCTTTCGAATACGGGGAACATTTCTTTTTTATGAAATTAGGTGAAATATTTGCCGAAGCAGACAATTCAAATGCAGTTACACCAGAAATTATAAACGCCGTTTATGGTGTGCAAGCGCAACCAATTTTCAATGCAACTCAAAACACAAATCATTGGGTTTTTAAACTTTAGAATAGAACATCTTGCAAACTTTCAAAAAAACTTTGTCAAACCTTAGATTGTTTGTTTCTTTGTTCGTAAAAATACAAGGCATAAAATTTTTTAATTTTAAAAATCTACTTTGAAAAAAATTATTCTTCTTGGGTTAGTATCAGTTTTAGTTTTTACTTGTTGCGATAGATTAGGCAATAAAGATTCAAAAGCGAATCAAACAACGCGCATTGTGTGTGTATCGAAACAAATCAACGAATTTATTTACGCCATCGGTGCCGAGCAAGATTTAGTCGCGGTTGATCTGTCTTCAATTTATCCGGAAGCGATAAAAAAATTACCAAATGTTGGTTATCACCGCGCATTGAGCGCCGAAGGTATTCTTTCTATGAAACCGACTTTATTTTTGCACGACGGTTCAGTTGGACCAGATGCAGTTATTGCGCAAATAAAACAAGTCGGAATCCCAATGCTTGAAATGAAACCTGGTAAAAATAGTATTGATACCGCCATGCAACTGATGCACACTGTTGGCGTTTATTTTAACAAAGAAGTAGCGGCGGATAGTGTTATTAAATTGTGGAAATCAAATTTGCAAGCTGCGCTCGCTGACACACTTAAAAGTGTCGGTAAAAAGAAACCGCGCGTGATGATTATACACTACGGCCAGGCAGCGAATATTTATTTAGCCGTTGCTAAAAATAGTCCTGCAGACCAAGTGATTACTTGGGCAGGTGGTGTGAATGCTATTGATACAGTCGGGGGGCTTTCACGTTTAACGTCGCCAGAAAAAATTGCAAATGCAGCACCTGATATTATTTTAGCAACAGATTACGGATTCGATAAATTTGGCGATGCTGAAAAATTTGCGACAATGCCAGGCGTTGCGCTCACACCCGCAGGAAAAAATAAACGTATTTATCGCATTGATGAGTCGGAAATAATTTATTTCGGACCGCGAACGCCCAGCGTAATTCAGAAAGTGCGCGGTTACTTAAATGCAGCGAATTAACTCGTAATTAATTAGAAATTCTCATTTGATTTACTAAAAAATAAAGCCTATTTTTGTGTAAAATATTTTGCGTATGCTTATTATTAAAGGGATTTATGACGGAAATAGTTTTGCTGCATTGGAAGAGTTTCTTATAGATAAAACTTACAACGTTATTATTGCATTCATTGAATAACTCAACGACAGTGAAGAATTAAGACAATTTTCAGCACAAACTGATGGGTTTTCCTTTTGTAATGATGAAAGAGAAAATTTATACCAAGATTATTTAACACTTAATAAATGAATACAGGGGATATTGTTTTGATTCCATTTCCGTTAGCCGACCTGAATAACAAAAAAATTCGACCTGCGATAGTAATCTGTGTAACAAAAGATAAATTTAAAGATGTTGTGGTTTATGCTATTAGCTCAGTGGTTCCCAAAATTTTAAATCAAAATGAGATTTTATTACAGCCTGATAAGATAAATAATTTACGGGCAATATCAGTAGATAAAATTAATAGAATAGTGACAGCTAAGCACACAAATATTTTAAATCAATTGAGAAAGTTAAATGAAAATTCTTTAAATGATTTTTGTGAAATTTTTAAAGGTCTAATTGATCATTAACCTTAGCGAATCTAAATGAAAAATTTTTTATCAATTGCAACAAGTATCATTTAAAGTGATAGTTTTGTCAAACTAATTTATGCCCGTTAAAAATATAAAAGCACCGCGCAAAAAAGCGCCTGAAGTTTTTGAAGTCAACGAAATAAATATACCGCAACCCGAAATTTCACATTTGCCGAATGGCATACCGTTGTATGTTACGCGTATGGGTACGCAACCGATTGTGAAAGTAGAATTTATATTTTTTTCGGGTCGCGCAGAAGAACAAAAACGTTTAGAGTCGCGCGCAACTTTGCGAATGTTGCGCGAAGGAACAAAAAAACATTCGGCAGCTGATTGGGCAGAAGAAGTGGAATTTTTAGCTGGCACAACGAGTATGCCCGTTTTGTTCGATACCAACCGCATCGTAGTTTATGCGCTCACCAAAAATATGTCGCCGTTATTGAATTTAGTCGCTGACATTATTTTTGAACCGCTATTTCCAGAAAAAGAATTAAATGTTTGGACGCAAAATAATATTCAGAAACTCGCGATTGAACTCACCAAAAATGATGTAATAGCGTATCGAAAAATTACTGAAGTGCTTTTTGGTGAAGACACATCTTACGGTTATTCGTCGGTAGCAGAAAATTTTAACGCACTGACGACGGATGATTTAAAAAACTATTATCGCCGCAATTTCACGTCGGATAATATGTCAATTTTGGTAGCAGGTGATGTTACTGACGGAACACTTAAACAAATAGAAACACTTTTTGGTAGCTTCTTTTCTAAAAAAATTATTCTGCCTGCTGTTCGATTGTTGCGGATAGATACAATGGCTCCGCAAAAATTACACTTCAAAAATTCCGACTCAACACAAACATCTATTCGTATCGGTCGCCGATTTGCACCGCGCCACGATCCAGATTATTTTGGGTTCAATATCCTAAACGTTATTTTGGGTGGTTATTTTGGTGCGCGATTGATGTTGAACATCAGAGAGAAAAAAGGTTATACTTACAATATTTATTCGGCACTCGAGACGTATTCACACGATGGGTATTTTTATATTGCCAGCGACGTGGGTAACGCGTTCGTAAAAAAAGCAATTAAAGAAATTTATATCGAATTACAAAAACTCATTGATACACCTGTAAGTGATGCCGAATTACAAATGGTGCGGAGTTATTTGCTTGGCAATATGTTGCAACTTATTGACGGACCGATGAACGTGAGCGAAGTGATTAGCGGATATGTGAGCGAAAAATTACCATTCGATACGCTCGAACTTTTTGTAAGCTATTTGAAAAATATTACACCGCACGATATTCAACGTCTTGCAGCTAAATATTTAAATCCTAAAGATTTAACAGAGATTACAGTTGGAATATAGGAAAACTTGTGCTCAAAATTTAAAACTCAAACCGAAGTTTTAAACGAATAGCGTATTCCGAAACGTTAGGGTGGTCAAGATAATTAAGGCGTTTGATGAAATCGACGCGTAGAATTTTAAAAATATTTGCGACTCCTACCGACGCTTCCATGTAAGGTACGCCACCTTCAAAAGTATAAGTTAATTTTCTGCCTGTACTGTCTTCTGGAAAACGGTACGACGTTTTTCCACTTGGTTTATTATCATCGTCGAGACCACCATAAATAGCGCGAAAAGTAAACACTTCACGAAGTTTTAATTTTTTAATGATGGGTATTTTATTGAAAATAAATCCATCGAATTGGTGCGTCATAGTGAAACTCACGTATTTATCGCTCACAAATTCCAGATTGTTCATCATATTGTACGAAAAATCTTGATAAGCTAAAGTTTGATTTGCTCGATGATTTATTAACAATGGAAACGGCACCTTACCGAATAATCTACCAATTTCAAACATCACATCGGTTCTGCCGAGCGGTGCAATATAAAAACGTTTTGAAACATCGAAACTCAAATTGTGATAATACAGCGGCTTACTGAGTCTATTTTCACCAAAACCGATATGGTAATGCACACCAAAAACGGGATATTGATTTACTATTTGTCGTCTGCGATTTTTGCCTTGAAAATATTCTTCATTCGGTGCGAAACGGACATCGGCATAAACTTCATTAGCGTAAGTATTTTTTAGTTCAACACTATTTCCTAAGCTATCAATCTGAGTGAAATTCAAAATGCCAGCAGGTGTCCATTCCATGTGCTGAAAACCGACTTGGTACATAAAACCCCTTTCGTTCTCGTTAGTGTATGAAAGTCCAATTGTTTTTTTATAGTACATCCTATCATTCTTTCCACGGCGGAATGATAGTAAAAAATTGTCTTCGTTTCTATTTGTAACAAACTGACCCGGAACTTCAGTATTATTTTGATAAACAAACTTCAGTGCGCTTTGCGGTTTTTCGGCAAAATTATTGTCATTAAATTGGTAAGTTAAAGTAGTACCGTATTTCCAACGCTCATCCAATAATCCATAAGCACCAAAACCTTCAATTCTGAAATGTTTGTTGAACAGTGGCGTTGTGCGCGCACCGAATCGCAAACGTCCGCCTTCCACTTCATTAAAACTATATGCCGAACTAAAAGGACCCCATTCTATTTTATCGTCGCACCAAAAACCAGAAAAAAATAAGCTCGAAATTTTGGTAAACTTTTTAAAGTCGGGTACTTTTTTTATGCTATCAATGGTTGTGTAAACTGATTGCTCTGATTTGGAAAGTCTTTCTTGCCGCGCATCCAACCAATAATCCTCGGTTTGTTTTTTCGCGCCGAGTTTAATAATGGTATTTTGGTCGCCACTATAAATATTTTTTTCACGTGCTGAATTAAAAACAAAATCTTTAAACCGTTCAACTTTGCGTCCCCACATTCCAAAACCTTTTTTGCCGTCGCCGATACCAAAATCAATTGAGGTTTCGTCGCGCACCATTGTCCAAGAAAAATCGGGTAACTTATCGAACTCTTGCACAATGCTCATCGAGTTGAAAAAGTTGATATTAATTTCTGGTGGCAGAGTGAGTTTCACTTGACGCACCGCGTAAACCGAATCGTCCGTGATGTATAAATTGCCGATGAAAGTTAAATCTTGCTTATTGCGTGGAAAAAAAGCCAAATTGATACAACGCTGTCCGCCCACCATCAATGTATCCATGATATAAAAACGATACAATGTTGGTGCTAAACCTGAAATAGGGCTGACGAATTGTTTATTCAAAAGCATGATGTTGCTTTCGTAAATATTTACGTTGGCGTAAAGATGTTGCAAATACGCACCCAAACCTTCGCCGTCAAAAAGTCCTTCAATAACACTTTGCTTTTTACCTTGTATGTATTCTTTCTTGGCTTCAGGCGATTTTCTAAAATACACATCGCTCGCCGTTTCGGTAATGTAGGCAGGAAGAAGTCGTTTATCTTTTACACGCGTGGTATCAATATTATCGAAAACAAATTGGAAATTTTTTAACCATTTTTTATTCCGCAGACTATCACTGATGTTGACTAAATCAATTTCAATTTTTTCGTATTTCTTAGCTTCATAGTAATCGTTGCTTTC
>JAYVVO010000515.1:0-8531 GCA_043786955.1 Saprospiraceae bacterium | reverse complement strand
TTCAAACAAATTAATTAATAGTGAAGGCGTGGTTTTTAGTACGGCGCATGGCGCAAAAGGATTAGAATTTGAAACGGTGTACATTATAAATGCCATCGAAAAAAATTGGGAAGGTCAGAAAGAAGGATTGAACAGACGATTTTATTTACCACCGACATTAAGTTATAGCGTCGAAAAAGATTTTATTGAAGCGCGCCGCCGATTATTTTATGTAGCACTGACCCGCGCTAAATCGCATTTAAATATTTCTTTTGCCAAAAATGATGACAGTGGGAAGCCGTTACAATATAGTCGTTTTGTTGATGAATTAGAAATACCGATTGAAGTACAAGCTACACCTGATGTTGAAACGTGGGAAAAATTTACGTTTGATGCCTTAAAGAGCAATGAGCCGTTAGCTTTGAGCAATGAGCCTCATTTCAAGACTAATAACTCTTCACTCATTGCTCAAAACTTACTGCAAGATTTTAAACTTAGCGCGGCAGGATTGAACGAATATTTGAGGTGTCCATTAAGTTTTTTTTACAGCATTCTATTAAAAATTCCTTCCGTGCCGAGTTCGGCAAGTGTTTACGGCACAGCAGCGCACGAAGCCTTACAGAAATTTTATAGCTCGATGCTTTTGCAACCTGATAAACGTTTCGGAACTTTAGCACAACTTCTTCAATTTTTTGACCAAGCACTCAACAAACGCAGATACTTGATTGATGCGCGCGACTTAGAACACAAACGTCGCATCGGCAAACAAAATTTAACAGAATATTTCGCGCAACAAATAGCAAATTGGGATAAAAATGGGCGCGTTGAAGTAGGAGTAAATGTTTTTTTGGAGGATATTCCACTGCGTGGTACGCTCGATAAAATTATTTACACACCTAATAATAGTGCGTACATCGTAGACTACAAAACGGGTGAATACCAATCGGCATTTTTTAATTTCGATGCTAACAACAAAAGCATTCAATCGGGGAAATATTTGCGGCAAGTTATTTTTTATAAAATTTTGTACGAAACTTATCGCGCAGGATTTATAAATATTACACACGCTGAAATAGATTTTATTGATCCAGACAAAAAAAATATTTGTCTCAACAAAAAGATTTCTTTTAAAAAACTCGACGTGCTGCGCGTAGAAGATGAAATTAAAACCGCTTGGCAAAAAATACAAAATCACGAATTTCCTGGCTGCGACAAACCCGATTGCGTGTGGTGTAATTTTATAAATCAGAAATTAGCCGTTCAAGGTAAATCGTTTGCGAATGTAGAGATTGAATCGTTCGATGATGAGTAATTGCAGCAGCAAGTATACGGCTATGAAAAAACTAACTTTTGAATTCGTAATATTGAAACTGGCAGATTGTAGAATCCTTTGAAAAATTGAAACCTAAATATTTATTAGTTTGTCCAAAAAATTCAAAAGGATGCCCAACTGATAATCTATAGCTCAAAAAATAATCACTTTGTAAATTTGGCTCGTCTAATAATTTTACAAGCTCAGAATATTTTAAACCTATTAATTTTTGGTTTTTTGTTAAGTCTTTAAACATTTGTAATCTGCTTGGATAATTGTGGTCGATTATTTTCTATTTTTCTTTGGAAAATTCAAAATCTCGTGTGTTGCAGTAATTAATTGAAATTAAGAGTGAAAGAAAAATTATGAGTGAAAGAATTTTAACCACAGCTCAATTTTTATTTTTGTTTTGCTTTTCTAATTCATCAATTTTACGAAGAAGTTCCGCATTAACTTTCAAGGCATCGTCGGCGCGTCGTTTTTCTTCATCGGCGCGTTGCTTTTCTATTTTTAACTCTGCGTCTTTCTCTTCAATACCGCGATCAATCAGCCCTTCAATTTCTTCTTCGAAATTCATATTCCGACGCATTTGCTCATCAGCATTGGCGCGTTCCAATCTATACACAATTTTTTTTACCAAAGGGTCGGAGTCGTCGCCTAAAAAATCAAGTTGATGATTGTCGTTAGTTGTTTTAAATTCTTGACTGAAAACCTGTAGAACCCTTTCTAATTTTGTTCTGGTTTTATTATTTAATCGCGGTATCTGAATAATAAAACTATCGTGCGTAAGGAGTTCCACAAAATCGTCTTTTATCTTTAAAACGGTATTAGTCGTAACATCGTGGTATGTTCTATTCACTTTGAGGACTGTGCAGTTCACAGATTTTAAATTAAAACCCAAAAAATAGATGGTTAAAATGGGATAGGATTTTTTTTCAATTTTGCCATCAGCCGTTAAAACTTCTTCTTCTCTGCTATAATTTTCGCCGAGGTAACGCCTAAATCGCGCAATATCGAATGGCTTTTTTGCTTTCTGTAATTCTATGAGAACTTTTTTTGTCTCACCACTTGTGGTTTTAATCAGCGCATGGAAATTAAAACGAATCAACCTTATCCCCATTGAAGGAATTTCAAGTGTGGCTTCTTGATGTTTGAACTCTAAGTTTAAAATCTCTTCACCTAAAATTACGCTCAATAATTCGCGCGCAATATCTATATCTTCTAACAGATACTTGAAAACGACATCGTATACTGGATTGGCAATAATCACCTTAAATTTTTTTACAAAAATAAGCTATTTATAGAATTTAAGTTCTCATCCAAAAAATATTTAAAATGATTAAATAAGTTTTTGCAATTTCCTTTGCGAAAAATTCTAACCGGCGAAATAAAAAGAATTGAGAATATTTATACACTTCCTAAGAAAGTAAAAATTTGGATTGCACAAATTCAAACTGAGAGAAATATAAATATGGGAAGCCCTGAATTTACGTATTTGTAAATTCAGGGCGTTCCGTTTGGCTATACTGGTCTTTCAAAAATTAGTTCGCCATGGCGCTTCTAATTTTATTCAAAGCAGAACCAGCATGAAACCATTCAATTTGAGCAGCATTGTAAGTATGTTTCACTTCAAAACTTTCTGACGTGCCGTCGGCGTGCGTTAACTTAACTACTAAATTTTTTCCTGGCGCGAAACTTTCTATGCCTTCAATACTCACCAAATCGTCTTGACGAATTTTATCGTAATCGGCAACGTTGGCGAACGTTAAACCTAACATTCCTTGCTTTTTCAAGTTTGTTTCGTGAATGCGCGCGAAAGATTTTACGATTACGGCGCGCACACCTAAAAAGCGTGGTTCCATCGCTGCGTGTTCCCGACTCGAACCTTCACCATAGTTTTCTTCACCAAAAACAACCGTACTTTTATGATTTGCTTGATATTCTTTTGCCGATGCAGGAACAGCCATATAAGTTCCAGTAACATAATTCAAAACGCTGTTGGCTTGATCGTTGTAAGCATTCACTGCACCAATCAAACAGTTATTCGATATGTTCGCTAAATGACCGCGAAATTCTAACCACGGACCCGCCATAGAAATATGATCGGTTGTGCATTTTCCTTTTGCTTTTATGAGCAAGCGCATATTTTGTAGTTCGGCAGGCGTTGTAGCAACAAAGGGTTTTAATAATTGTAAACGTTCTGATTTAGGATTAACTGTGACCGTTAAACCTTTACCAGATTCTGCAGGTGCTAAAAAACCAGCGTCCTCAACCGCAAAACCGCGTTTTGGCAATTCATCGCCATACGGCGGATCGAGTTTAACTTGTTCGCCTTTGTTATTAGTTAGCGTATCAGTCATCGGGTTGAACGTTAAATCGCCCGCAATAGCCAAAGCTGTTACAATTTCGGGTGAAGCGACAAACGAATGCGTTTTAGGATTACCGTCGTTGCGTTTAGAAAAGTTGCGATTGAACGACGTGATGATTGAGTTTGCACCCATCGTATCTGCGCCGTGTCTATCCCATTGTCCAATGCACGGACCGCAAGCATTTGCAAGCACTACCCCGCCAATTTTTTCAAACTCTTTTAAAATACCATCGCGCTCAACTGTGAATCGAATTTGCTCAGAACCTGGTGTAATCGTAAATTCTGAACCCGCTTTTAATCCTTTTTCATCTGCTTGCCTCGCGAGCGATGCGGCGCGATCTAAATCCTCATAACTTGAATTTGTGCACGAACCAATGAGACCGACTGATAATTTTTGCGGGTAATTATTTTTACGCACGGCATCAGCAAATTGAGATAGCGGCCAAGCTAAATCAGGCGTGAACGGACCGTTTATGTATGGCTCTAAAGTGTTTAAATCAATATCAATAACTTGATCAAAATATTTTTCAGGATGAGTATATGCTTCCATATCGCCCGTGAGTTCGTGCGCAACTTTATCGGCGAGTTCAGCGACATCAGAGCGATCAGTTGCTTTCAGATACCGTGACATCGAAGCATCATAACCAAAGACAGACGTTGTTGCGCCAATTTCAGCACCCATATTGCAAATCGTTCCTTTACCTGTGCAACTGATTGAGCGCGCACCCTCACCGAAATATTCAACAATAGCACCTGTTCCACCTTTAACCGTTAAAATACCAGCAACTTTTAAAATAATATCTTTCGAAGATGTCCAACCGTTTAATTTACCTGATAGACGCACACCAATAAGTTTTGGCATTTTTAATTCCCATGGTAAACCAACCATGACATCTACTGCGTCAGCACCTCCCACACCTATTGCGACCATACCTAATCCACCCGCATTGACGGTGTGCGAATCAGTACCTATCATCATGGCGCCAGGGAAAGCATAATTTTCTAAAACTATTTGGTGAATGATACCTGCACCAGGTTTCCAAAAACCAATACCATACTTATTCGACACATCGCGTAAAAAAGAAAACACTTCGCTGCTTTCGCTGAGTGCGCGTTTCAAATCAGAATCGGCACCTGTTTTAGCTTGAATCAAGTGGTCGCAATGAACCGTTGAAGGTACAGCCACTTTTTCTCTACCACAAGTTGTGAATTGTAAAAGTGCCATTTGCGCCGTCGCATCTTGCATAGCCACGCGATCGGGCGCAAAAAAAACATAATCTTTTCCACGCGCATAGTCCGCCATCGGTGATTCAGCGTGCAAATGCGAATACAATATTTTTTCGGAAAGCGTTAAGGGTTTACCCAATGCTTCGCGTGCTGCGGCTACTTTTTGGGCGTAGGTTGCGTAAAAACCTTTGATCATTTGAATATCGAATGCCATAATTTGTATGAATTTATCTAAGTCTCTAATGCAAAAGACGTTTGAAAAGTTATAATATTGAAACTGACCACAAGATAAAAAACTTTAAGCTATACACACAGGTTTTTAGATTTAAACCTTATTTTCTGAGACATAATCAATTTCATGCAATGATGGAATTCGGAAAGACATACAGGTGTTTCCTTTAAAGTTGGATTTTGATTTGTATAATCAACAACAAAGCCTACAAAGAGAACACAATTTATGCCGTCAATTTGTATTATGATGTAAATTCAAACGATTACCCTATAAATGGAACGATTGCGGGCACCGGTAATTCAAAAAATTCAAATTTTAGTATCGGAGGTTTTATAAGGCAATATCATACATTATCGAAAGATTTTTATTTTTTTACAGACGCTGGCGGAAATATCCCTTTCTTATAATCAAACAACAACAAATACTTACCCCAGTTCAACTGATATTACAACAACAAAACAAATTGGCATACAATTATACTTAACACCAGGAATTTCATACAATTTATTTAAGAAATTACAATTAGAACTAAGTCTTCCTAATTTTCTCAGTGCCTCTTATCTTCATAAATCTTTTGACGGGCAACCCTATTCTGAAAATTCAGTGAGTTTTTATTCTGGTATCGGTGGACTTGCTTCAGGTAATTTAAGCATAGGTCTTCATTTAATTTTATAAAATAGTTCAAACTATTTTAAAGGCAAACTTGTGTTACTATAAATAGCTTTACCGACGCTGATATAATAACTGTTTCTAAAATAAATAACATCGTAATAGGTGTCTGGATTGGTAGAGAAAGTGGAATTGTATTTGAGAGATTTTATTTTAGTAAGCGAAGTATCGGCAACCGTGTAAGGTAATCCGCGAATATCCTGCGAAAAAACTTCAAATCCTGCGTTTTGTACATAGCGCAGTGCTGATCCTGATGGTGCGCGCTTAAACGTATCACCACCGTCGGAAGAAACAAAAAAATCGGAATTACTAAAACCCGTTGCATAAATATTTCCTTTATAACTGAAAAAATCGAGCACCCAATTCGGAAAAAGTTTGGCAATAGTGCCGTCTAAACCAATTTTATAACCGCCATCTTTCGTCGCTAAGTAAAAATTTTTGCCAATAAATTTACTTGATTCAATTTTTAAATCGGTTACAAGGCCTGGAATTAAAATGCGTTTAGATTTTTTAACAGTAATAAAATCTTTGGCTTCGTAATTCAGTTGCACATCAATTAAAAAAGCGGTAGGCGTATAATTTGGGTAAACAGTGCCTGTAATAAAAAATGTTGTGCCATCTCCGCTATAACAACCAGCAGTTCTGCCCAACACGTCGTAATTAACCGACTCTTTTTTTGCCGTATCAATTATTTCACTCGCATAAACATTTCGAATGACAGCTGCGTTGTGCACCAAATGAAATTCTAAAACTTGTTTGTTATCGGTTTGATTTTGACTGACGCGCGTAAAAGTATTATCAGAAAAAACGGGAACCCCATACAATTGCTTGTCGGTAGAGAGTAACCGCTTTTCTTCAAGTCCTAAAGTATTATCGAAACGGAAAAAATAATCGTTCGATAGCGCATACATTTCATAGGGTGTGTTGTGCAAAGATCTAATAAGTTGATCGGAAGTAGAACCTGCCACCAATTTCCAAGCGGAAGAATCGGCTATATTGGTTGTTGCGCTCGGATTTACGCGTTCGACGGGTACACAACCAGAAAAGTAAATACTGGAAAAAGAAATCAAGATAAAAGAAACAATTACGACACGCGTTCTTAGCATAGTAGCAATTTTGATTATAAGACTCGCAAAATTATTGCAATCGTGTTTATAAATCAAGTAAATTTTTTTTTCGTTGCTTTAAATCACGCTAATTACAAAATTGTAGGTAGAGTGCTTATTAATTTTATTAGAAGAAGTTCTGCCTATTTACCTATTTTTTAGATATTTTTAACGAACATCCACTTTGCCATTTCGCGTAGCGTCACTTTTTTGCCATAAAGTAAAATACCGATGCGGTAAATTCTGCCTGATAGCCAAACCAAACAAACCATTGTGCCGATGAGCAATGTGAGCGATAAAACGACTTGCCAAACTGGCGGATTAAATGCTAAACGCGCAGGCATAACAATTGGTGAGAACAACGGAAACATACTCGACCAAACGGCTAAAGAACTATTCGGCGCGCGAACAGCAGTGGTCATAATAACGATGGAAAGAATTATTGGTATCGTAATTGGGAAAGTTAAACCTTGGGCTTCGCCAGCATCTTCGCCAACGGCAGAACCAACGGCAGCATAAAGCGATGAGTACATTAAAAAACCCGCTAAGAAAAATAACAAAAACAACGGCAAAATTGCAATCCAATTTTGGTGTTGTAATTCCGACATAATTTGCGCTGATATATCGGTTGATTGCATCGCGTCCACGTCAACAGTTGGCATTTGCGACGCACCCATTCGAGGTGCGCCTATTTTGTTAGTGGGTTGCGTTTTCATACCTGGCATAACGGATGTAATACCAGTGATTAAAGCAATCACTAAAATAATTTGAATCAGGAATTGCGTTAAACCAACAGCACCCACACCAATAATTTTTCCAAACATAAGCTGCATTGGTTTAACGGAACTAATCATAACTTCCGAAATGCGGCTCGTTTTTTCTTCCATGACCGAACGGAAAACCATCATAGAAAATAAAAGTACCGAGATGTACATCGCGAATCCCATGACATAACCAATTCCCATCGCTACATCACCAGAAATACTCGAATTTTTTTTATCATCCCCTTTGCTCGCACTGTTCGAGAGGGAAAAAACGTCCACTTTTATGCGTGAATCCAAAGTAGCGACTTTTTTTTCATCGAGACCTAATTTTGTGACTTTGAGTGCGCGCAACGGTTTTGCAATCGTTTCTTTAATATTTTCGCGCAACTCCATACCGAGTTTATCATCCGAAAAATAACTGACGGCAAATTTTTTATCATTAATATCACGCAACGATGGCACGATGAGCAACGCATCATACTGTTTATTATTCACTTGTTGCTTTGCCGCAGCTTCCGATTCATTTATGACTGTGAAAAGAATATTTGAGAATTTAGGCATCGAATCGGGATTTAAAAACCCACCTTGGTCAATCACAACAATACGTTTAAGGTTATCGTCCTTCACACTCATAACTTTAACTTGAAAAAAAACAAATCCTGCGAACAACAGCGGTGCTAAAAAAGTACCAATTATAAACGACCGAGTACGGATGCGCGATGTGTATTCGCGTTGGATAATGAGCCACAATTTTTGCATAATAAATTTTATTTTTTCGAAGATTTTGTCCGCAACTCTTATTATGTAATTTTTCGGACTTCCAAATTTCATTTTTCGAATTTCAATGGGCTTGCGCCCTTTGCTGACATTTGAC
>JAYVVO010000514.1:0-8611 GCA_043786955.1 Saprospiraceae bacterium | reverse complement strand
CAAATAATGAATAAAAATTGGAGTTTGAAAATAAACAAGGACTCTATCTTGGACGATAAAAGTCATTCTTAAATTAAATAGTTAGTAAAAATTAATTAAACACATCACCCATTACAACTTAGAATGTTTACTAAAACAGAAATTGAAGGCTTACTCATTTATGAACCGCGCATTTTTGGCGATGAACGCGGTTATTTTTTTGAAAGTTTTAACGCAGAAATTTTTAAAAACCAAGGTATCGAAACAGCTTTTGTTCAAGACAACCAAAGCAGATCAACACATGGCGTTTTACGTGGGTTACATTATCAATTGCCCCCGTTTGCGCAATCTAAATTAGTTCGCTGCACGCACGGTGAAGTTTTAGACGTTGTAGTTGATATTCGCGAAGGTTCAAAAACTTATGGTAAAACCTTTAGTCTTTTACTCAGCGCAGAAAATAAAAAACAACTTTTCATTCCTCGCGGATTTGCGCACGGCTTTGCGGTTATGAGTGATGTAGCTGAGTTTTTTTATAAATGCGATAATTATTACGCTAAAAATCATGAAGCTGGAATTGCTTACAATGACCCTAATTTAAATATTGATTGGCAATTGCACGCTTCGGAAATAAAACTTTCTAATAAAGATTTAATTCTTCCACATTTTGGTAGCCACGCTAAATTTAATCAAATCATCGCAAAAATTTAAACTCTCATCGTGCAATATAATTTGCGTTCAAACGATTTAATGTTTACAACAATAAAATCTTTAATTTTCAAATTATTTTATCAATGAGTTTAATAAACAACCTTAACTGGCGATACGCGGCAAAAGACATGACGGGAGAATCTGTCACCGAAGAAAAACTTAATTACATTTTAGAGGCGACTAATTTATCGGCTTCTTCTTTTGGCCTACAACCTTATACTGTCGTTGTGGTGAGCAACAAAGAAGTTAAGCAACAATTACAGGCGGCTGCCTATGGACAAGTTCAAGTGGGAAATAGCTCACACGTACTTGTTTTTTGCGTTCCCATTCAAATTACTGAAGCGAATGTGCAAAATTTTATAAATCATGTTGCTTCTGTGAGAAGTATTCCTGTAAATGTTTTAGACGGTTACAAAGATATGATTTTAGGTTTAACAAATAGTTTTACCCTTGAACAGCAACAAAACTGGGCTGCAAAACAAGCATACCTTGCACTCGGAACTGCACTCGCTGCGGCAGCGGAACAAAAAATTGACGCTTGCCCAATGGAAGGGTTTGATGCGGCTCAATTCGACAAAATACTGGGTTTAGAAGTTTTGGGATTAAAACCTGTCGTTATTATGCCCATTGGATTTAGAGCAGAGAATGATGTAACTGCGCATTTCATTAAAGTCAGAAAGCCAAAGGAGATAATGTTTCATTTCGTTAAATAAGTGTATCTACATTATTTACTTATTGGAATGGAAATTAATAATTAAAACTATTTCACCGCTGTCAGCTTTAGTGTCAGAATAGTTAGAATTTTTATTTATTGATTTTTCGTTTTTAAATAAATTTATTCCTATGTTTGTAGGGATAAATTTATTTGAAAATGAAAGAAAGGCTACTCGCTCTCGACGTTTTTCGCGGTCTGACTATTGCACTGATGTTCACCGTCAATAACCCTGGCACTTGGGCATATATCTACGATCCGCTCGAACACGCTAAATGGAGCGGATGGACTCCCACAGATTTCGTGTATCCCTTTTTTTTATTTACTGTCGGCGTTGCCGCTTGGTTCTCTATTAAAAGTGCAAAAAGCAAAGTTCAAAACGCAGACCAGCAACCAGCAACCAATAACAATCAACTAAAAATTAAAATCATTCGGCGTGGCGCGACCATATTTCTCATAGGTCTGGGATTAAATCTCTTTCTAAACGGACTTTCGACGTACAGCAATTTACGCATCATGGGTGTTTTGCAACGGATTGGCATTGCCTATATGATTGCAATGCTACTGCTTGTCAGTTTCCGTCAACGAACCGTCGCATTTATCGGAATTACAATACTTCTCGGTTATTGGGCGTTAATGTTTTTTTGCAGCGATGCACAATATCCCTATGGATTTCACAACGGCATAAAATATATCGGAGTTGAAAATAATGTAGTTACCAAATTTGATCGCGCCGTACTCGGTGCGTCACATCTTTATAAAGGCTACGACGGCATTGCTTTCGATCCCGAAGGTCTGCTTTCTACGCTGCCTGCTGTTGTCACTGTCATCATCGGTTTTTTTGTTGGCGGACTGATCAGTCGCCGTAAAGACAGAAAAGAACTTGCCGCCGAAATGCTTTTTTATGGCTTGCTCTGTCTCGCTTTAGGCGAACTCTGGAACCTCGGTTTTCCTATCAACAAACCCATTTGGAGCAGCAGCTATGTTATTTTTATGGCAGGTTGGGCGATGTGCCTCAACGCGCTGCTTATTCTTATCATAGATGTTTACGGCATCAAGTTTTGGGTAAAACCTGTTCTTGTGCTCGGCATGAATTCGATGCTCGCTTTCATAGTTTCGGGTGTTTATGTGAAAGTTATTTCAAAACTCAAATTTGATAGCAGCTACGAAGTCTATACAAATAAAATTGATGGCTCTTCTACGCCTAAACGCATAGGAGGCTATCAAAAACTTTACGAAGATTATTTTTCACCCATCACCACACCACACCAACTCCTTGTTGAAGTAAAAGCAAATAGAATTACGGTTAATAATCGCGCCGAAACTTTTAATGATTTTGTAGCCAAACAAAAGTTGAGTTCGTTTATATTTGCACTTTTTCATGTGCTACTGTTTTGGAGCATTTTGTATATTTTTTACAAACGCGGTTTTTTTCTAAAAATTTGATTTAGTAATTGATTGTAGGGGCTGAAGATTTTCAGCCCCTACGAGTTGTTAGTTCGCGAGTGACCAACAACGAATAACTAACAACGAATAACTAACAACGAACGTGGGTCGAAATAAACTATTTAAGTTTGAGGCATTGCGCCAATTAGAATTTGTTTATGAAAATAAAGATCATGAGAATCCACAATTAACGGATTCAAAAAATAATGTTGTAGATTTAAAAGGGAAATGGTGCACGGAACATTTTGGAAATGAAAATCCGTTAGTTTTAGAATTAGCCTGCGGACGTGGCGAATATTCGTTAGGTTTAGCACAACTGCACCCAAATAAAAATTTTATAGGTTTAGACATTAAGGGTGCGCGCTTATTTCAAGGATCGGAAAAAGCAATTGCTTTAAATTTAAAAAACGTCGCTTTTTTGCGCACACGCATTGAGCAAATTGGTTTGTTTTTTGAACTTAATGAAATTGATGAAATCTGGATTACTTTTCCCGATCCGTTTTTGCGCGAAAGTAAATCAAATCGAAGATTAACTTCGCTGCCATTTTTAGAACGTTTTTATCCGCTTTTGAAATTGGGAGGGAGTATAAATTTAAAAACAGATTCGGAAGAATTATTTAACTTTACTTTAGAAACATTGCAACAGCAAAATTTATTTAAATTAAATTCGGCAAACGAAAACATTTATACAGCAAAAAGTATTGACGAATCGTTATTAATTCAAACTTATTACGAGCGTATGCACTTGGCTGCAGATAAAACGATTAAGTTTGTTTCATTTTATAAAGAGCTATGAGCTTTGTTCGAGGTTTGCAGGTCAAAGCTCAAAGTTATTTACTTTTCACTTAAAAATAATTACACTATTATGTTTTCTAAAAAATTACACGCATTATTTATTTTTTCACTTTTCACTTTTCACTTTTCACTTTTATCGCAAACATCAAACCCAACTTGCGATGGTAAGCGCTATTTAACCAACGTCTTTACAGATACTACACAAACAACAGTGCAATATGGCGCAAATTCCGATTTAGCGGGTAATGGTCAATATCTTTTTATGGATATTGTAGAACCAAAAACGGATACGGTTTCAAAACGACCTATTATATTTCTTGCGTTTGGTGGTGGATTTGTCAAAGGCACGCGTCGCGATGAATATATGCTGGGTTTATGCAAAGATTTTGCCTCACGTGGTTATGTTGCCATTACAATAGATTATCGCCTTCACCCGTTTTTCCTACCCATTGATTCTGTTTCCATCACAAATGTTATTGCTCAAGCCATGCAAGATATGCGCGCTTCTATTCGCTACATGGTAAAAGATGCACGAACAACTAATAAATTCAGAATTGATACCACTAATATTTTTGTTGGTGGATTATCTGCGGGAGCCGTCACTGCTATGCATGTTGCGTATTTAGATACAACGCGCAATCTTCCAACTTGGGTTCTTAAAGCTGTTAGAAATCAAGGTGGAATAGATGGTAATTCTGGAACACCTGGTGGTTACACATTTAAAATCAAAGGTGTTTTTAGCCTCTCTGGTGCACTATATTCTAAAGATGCTTTTCGCGCAAAAGATCCTGCTTACATTAGCATACACGGTACTGCGGATAAAACGCTTGCTTACGGTTATGATAAAAATATTTATGGTTTTTACGGAGATGGAGATGGTTCTTGTTATCCCGCTACAGTTGCCCTCGGAATTCCGTCTCTACATGTTGCAGTAGTCGGCTCCGATCATACCGATTTTTATGATTTTCTCAATCCCGTCAATAGCTATCCAGGTCAATACGCAGCATTTAAAGCAAAAGCGGATATTTTTATGAAGAAATTAATTTGCGGTGAAACTATTAGTCCAACAAATAATATTGTCGAAAACTTTGATTTGGAAGTCTATCCAAATCCCACAATCGATATTCTAAACGCGCACATTGTTGATGGAAATTATTCGACAAATTGGCAAACGGAATTAATTGATGTTACAGGTAAAAAGGTTGCTTCGCAAAAATTTGCAAGTAATCAGTTTACTTTGTCACGTGGTAATTTAGCTTCTGGGTTGTATTTTTTGCGAATAACTAATTCAACCGATAATTACTCGACTATAAAGAAGGTTTATTTTGCAGAATAAAGACACAGGGCATCTGTCAAAACATTTTTAAACTGTCACTCTTAAAAATCATATACTAATCATGTTTAAAAAATTACTCTTTTTATTGTTATTGAGTTTTTTGACAACGTTCATTCAAGCACAAACTAATCCGAGTTGTGACGGAAAACGTTATGTAACCGACCTTTTTAAGGACACGACACGCGAAACCGTTCAATATGGTGCAAACTCTGATTTATATGGTAATGGACAGTATTTGAAAATGGAAGTCATACAGCCCAAAACTGATACTGTCAAGCGCAGACCCCTCATTATTTTAGCTTTTGGTGGCGGATTCCTTTACGGTATGCGCACCGAACAATACATGATTGATTTGTGCCAAACTTTTGCCGTAAAAGGTTATGTGGCGGTGAGTATTGATTATCGTCTTATACCGTTTGGTTTATACGGCGATCCTGTTTCGTCAGTTGCAGTTCAAGTTCAAGCTATTCAAGATATGCGTGCATCAATACGTTATTTCGTAAAAGATGCTCAAACAATCAACAAGTATAAAATTGATACTAATAATATTTTTATCGGCGGGGTTTCTGCTGGAGCGATAACAGCGATGCAAACAGCTTATTTAGATACTTTGCGCACTGCCAATATACCTTCTGGGGTTTTGGATATTATTCGTCAGCAAGGTGGTATAGATGGCAACTCTGGCAACCCTGGCTATAAATTTAAAATTAAAGGCGTTTTAAGTCTTTCCGGCGGTATGCTTTCGGCTGATTTGTTTCGGAAAGGCGATCCTGCTTACTTGAGTATCCATGGTACTAAAGATTCGACGTTAATTTATGGAAAGCATGCTGGACTTGATGGCGATGGTGCCTGCTATGTGGCTGCTCTTGCCGCTGGTGTTCCAGCTTTGCACGTTCCCGTTCAAGGAGGTGACCATGTTGGCTTTTATGTCGATACATCTTCTTACCTTCCAGTGGTCACTGCTTTCAGAGCAAGTAGTGCACTTTTTATGAAAAAGCTTATTTGTAATGAAAGTTTGTTGCCTATTAATAACATTTCAGGTAATTTAGAAACAGAAGTTTATCCCAATCCAACAAACGATGTATTAAATGTGCGAATTGCCGATGGTGATTATTCAACGAATTGGAATACAGAATTATTGGATATTACGGGTAAACGCGTTGCTGCACAAAAATTTGAAAGTAATCAGTTTAGCTTATCGCGAAATAATATTCCTTCTGGTTTGTATTTTTTAAGAATTACAAACGCATTAAATAATTTTTCAACGGTTAAGAAAGTGTTTTTTGAATAGTTGAAAAGCTAATAGCTATTTAAACTGTTAAAATCTCTTTCTCTTTTTGCTCTAACACTCTTTCAATTTTATCATTGAATTTTTTGGTGAGCGTTTGAACATCCTCTTCATACGTTTTACCTAAATCTTCTGAAAGTCCAGCCTTTACAGCTTTTCTAATTTCTTCAATTGCTTTTTGACGTGAAGAACGAATACCCACTTTAGAATCTTCGCCAGATGCTTTTGCTTTTTTAACTAATTCCCTTCTGCGCTCTTCCGTAACAGGTGGAATAGACAAACGAATGAGTGTACCATCGTTTTGGGGTGTAATGCCGAGCGCAGCTTCAAAAATAGCTTTTTCGATAGCACTTAACATTTTTTTCTCAAAAGGTTGAACTGTAATCGTGCGCGAGTCGGCAGTGGAAACATTCGCCACTTGACTGAGCGGTGTAGGCGAACCATAATAAGGGACTAAAATACCTGTAACTAAATCGGGATTGGCTTTACCAGCGCGTATTTTTAATAAATCGTGTTGCAAGTGAACGATCGCATTTTCCATTGATTCTTCCGCGACATCAATTATCAGACTAATTTCTTCCAGATCCATGATAATAAGTTTTTTTAAATGTAGGAACGCAAATTTATAGTACGTATTTTAATTTCATTTTATTTTCGATCGCAAATTAATTATGCTGTGGAAAAATTTCGTTAGCAATGCCCAACGCACCAATCAGATTAGCATAATTGAACGGTAAATTTATGTCACGCTCATTAAAATAAGAAATCAAATTTTCTGTGGCAATATTACCCGTTAAATCGTCTTTCGCCATCGGACAACCGCCTAAACCTTTTAATGCAGAATCGAATCGGCGGCAACCACTTTGGTAAGCGGCGTGAATTTTTTCGCGCCAAGCATTTGGTGTAGAATGTAAATGGGCGCCAATTTCTAAATCGGCGTATTCTTTAATGACGTTAGTGAATAAATATTCAATACTTTGTGGCGTTGAAACACCTATCGTATCGGAAAGTGCAAAAATATGAATGCCAAGCGCGCGCAATTTTGAAACCCAACCTAAAACAATATCAGAATTCCATGGATCACCATACGGATTTCCAAAACCCATTGATAAATACAAAACCAATTCCTTATTAGTGTTCGTACAAAGTTCTTGAATTTTTTTTACCCGCTCCAACGATTCTATTATGGTGGAGTTGGTATTTCTGATTTGAAAAGTTTCTGAAACACTGAACGGAAAACCGATGTATTGTATTTCTGGAAATTGTGCCGCTTGTTCCGCGCCGCGTTCGTTGGCAACAATGGCGAGTAATTTTGTTTTTGTGGCGTGTAAATCGAGTTGTGATAACACTTCGGCTGTATCGCGCATTTGTGGAATAGCTTTAGCAGAAACAAAACTGCCAAAGTCAATCGTATCGAAACCAATTTGCAATAACTTATTGATGTAACGTACCTTGTCGGCTGTTTCAATAAACAGCGACATACCTTGCATGGCATCGCGTGGACATTCAATGAGTTTTAACACAGAGTTGATTTATCGTCAAAATTACACAACGATTAATGATTTTACAAATAGTTAGGCAATTTTAAAAGATTCGACAATTTTACTAAACTATTGTCTTAACCGAAAAAATTATTTATTTCCTAATGACTCTGTTTAAGAAAGTTCTTAAATTAATTTTTGATTTTAGTGCCGTACAACTTTAGATTATTATTTTTACGTTTCTTTTTAAATTTCGTAATGAATAAATTTATCTCTACAGCAGATGTAAGTAAATTACACGACCTTTTGAACTTAGCAAAGTTGTGTAAAAGTGATACAGAAAATTATAAAAACACTTTAAGTGGGAAAACACTAGGGATGTTATTTTTAAATCCGAGTTTGCGGACGCGCATGAGTACGGAACACGCTGCGCAAATTTTAGGCATGCACGTTATTTCGATGAATGTTAATGATGGTTGGAATATCGAATTTGAAGATGGTGCGATTATGAACGGAGATAAAGCGGAACACGTGCGCGAAATGGCAGCCGTAATGAGTCAGTATTGCGACGTTTTAGGCATTCGCGCTTTTCCGAGTTTAACGGATAAAGTCAAAGATTACAGCGATGAGACAATACATAAATTTGCTCAATTTGCGCGCGTACCTGTCATGAGCTTAGAAAGTGCTATCCGTCATCCTTTGCAATCGCTCACCGATTGGTTAACGATCGAAGAATTTAAAAAGAAAAAAAAGCCTAAAGTTGTTCTTACTTGGGCGCCGCATCCGAAAGCATTGCCACAGGCTGTTCCTAATTCTTTTTTAGAATGGGTGCGACACGGGAATTACGAATTAATTATAACACATCC
>JAYVVO010000513.1:0-3055 GCA_043786955.1 Saprospiraceae bacterium | reverse complement strand
TTACTAACTTTCAAAAATTATTGAAAGTTTAATTTCACATTTCGCAGCTGTAACTATTGAATTTTTTTAAAGCGCATGAAAAACGTCTGTCTATTAATTTTTTTCAGTGGTTTACTTTTAAATTTTTCAGGCTGCGTGCCACCTGAATTTAACGAAAAAAGTTTCGCGAGTTCTAAACTCGATTTTAACGATAAGAATATTCAAAATATTTTCAATCTGCTCGAGCGTCAATCAACCGATAGTATTGTTGCGCTTTTGCACGACCAAAATCCACAATACCGATTGTGCGCTTTGCAAGCCCTCGCATCTTTGCGCGAAAAATCAACACTCGATTCCGTTTCAACACTACTGAACGATAGATATAATTCCGTACGTTGCCAAGCTGCTTTTGTTTTAGGTCAAATAGGGGACGTGCGTGCAGAAAAAATTTTACTCGAAAGTTACAGTGCGCACGATACCACGCCTGAAGGTTTTGCACGTAATGCATCTATTTTAGAAGCGATTGGTAAATGTGGTTCACGCAAATCTTTAAATTATTTGTGTCAAATTTCTACTTTCAGACCAACCGATACCGTTTTAATAACGGAACAAGCGCGCGCTATTATGCGTTTTTCTTTGCGCGATTCATTCACCACTCTGTCTAATAAAAAATTACTCGCGTTCACAACACCTAATCAATACACGCAGCAAATTCGTTTAGCTGCAGCATTTGGTTTGAGTCGCGAGAAAATAAGTTTCGATACTGCTACAACAAATATCGTTTCTAAAAATTTACTCATTGAGCCTTCCGCAGATGTGCGCATTTTTTTAGCAAAAATTTTAGGTAAATCGGCAGCGCCACAAACAACGGTTGAGACAATTTCAAACGCTTTTCGACTCGAAACCAATACCAATGTAAAGATCGCTTTGATGAATGCTTCTCAATCCGTTCATTTCGATGCCATGCGCGATATGGTTCAACCGCTTTTAACAGATAAAAATGAACACTTGAGCCAAGCAGCAGCGCAATTTTTTAAAAATTTACCTACTTCCAAAGCATTATCAACCATTCGAGAAGCACTAAACTCAAACGATATTTTACCTGCCACGCGCTACACTTTGTGGGCAGCAATAATGAAGCAATATAGTTTTTCGCCGCGATTACGCGATTCTATTGCCAATGTTTTGATAGATTTGTACAATAAAGAAACTAATACTTACGACAAAGTGCGCATTTTGCGCGGGCTTCAAACTTCGCCTTATAACTACGAATTTTTTGAAGAGCAAGCACTCAACGCAAATAATGCATTGCCCGTTCGGTCGCAAGCGGCGCAATGTTTGAGCGATATTTTTCTTTCGCCTGCGTTTAATGCCAATTTTAAAGGATTTTCCATTTCTATTCGCAACCGATTAGCGTCAACCATGTTCAAATTTATAAGTTCGGGCGACGCTGGGTTAGCCGCCATCGGCGCAGTAGCGATTCAATCGCCACTAACCGGCATCAATAAATTAGGTTTGCAAGATAATATCCCGATGATGTACCAAGCGATTCAAAAATTTAAATCGCCGAATGATATAGAAGCCATAGAAAACATTCGGGATGCTATAAATTACATTGCCGATTCAACAGCGTCGAAAAAAAGTAAAACTAAAATAGGGAAAGTTATTGATTGGTCAACGCTTCGAACACTATCCAATTATAGCACTGCTACTGTTTACACCACGCACGGAAGTTTTAAATTTCAATTGCTTTTGCAAGAAGCACCGATTTCAGTTATTAATTTTGTCACGTTGGTGCGTTCAGGATTTTTTAATAATAAAGTGTGGCATCGTGTTGTGCCGTTACACGTTATTCAGACAGGTTGTCCACGCGGCGATGGTTACGGCTCTTTAGATTATACTATCAGTACAGAAATTGGCAATGAAACGTATAACCAAGCGGGATTGGTAGGTATGGCGCGCGCTGATTTACATACTGAATGCAGTCAGTGGTTTGTAACAACTGTTCCCGCTCTTCATCTCGATGGCAATTATTCTATTTTTGGAAAAATTATTGACGGACAAAACGTTGTCAACACCATAACTATCGGCGATACTGTTGAGCGTATTGTGATTGATTAAAAGTTTATTGCACATCGCTACAAAAAAAAAGCATAGCATCGTACTTTTGGGAAAATTTTTAGATTGTATGACATCTTTCGATATAATAGTTTTAGGTTCTGGTCCGGGCGGATATGTCGCTGCGATACGCGCTGCGCAACTCGGAAAAAAAGTTGGCATCGTTGAGCGCGAAGCATTAGGGGGTATTTGTTTAAACTGGGGGTGTATTCCAACAAAAGCATTATTGAAAAGTGCGAGCGTTTTTGAATACATTAACCACGCTGCCGATTACGGTATTCATGTGCAAAGTGCCACTGCCGATTTCAACGGCGTTATAAAACGGTCGCGTAAAATTGCCGACGACATGAGTAAAGGTGTTCAGTTTTTGATGAAGAAAAATAAAATTACCGTTTTAATGGGTAATGGCGTTTTTAATGCAGATAAAACTTTAACCGTTACTGTAGCCGATGGAAAAACTGAAATTATTTCAGCACCACACATTATTGTTGCAACGGGTGGTCGCGCTAAAGAACTTCCAAATTTAAAAATTGACGGCACGCGCGTGATTGAATATCGCAAAGCGATGACGCTTGAAAAAATGCCTGAACACATCGTAATTGTTGGTGCTGGTGCTATTGGTGTTGAGTTTGCGTATTTTTATCATTCAATGGGTTCAAAAGTTACGATTGTAGAATTCATGGATCAAGGTTTATTACCGCGTGAAGATGCCGACATTTCTAAAGAACTTGCCAAAATTTATTCTAAAAAAGGAATGACAATTTTAGCTGGCACCTCCGTTGAAAGCGTCGTAACGTCGGGTAAGATTTCAAAAGTTTTTGTAAAAAATAAAGCTACAGGAGTAACAAGCACTATTGAGTGCGATATCATTCTTTCTGCTGCTGGTGTTACGCCGAACACAGAAAATATTGGATTAGAAAAAATTGGCGTGAAGACAGATCGCGGATTCGTTGTCGTG
>JAYVVO010000512.1:0-3059 GCA_043786955.1 Saprospiraceae bacterium | reverse complement strand
GTATGTTGAGCAACTCTCAATTAACAAAGCGCAACACGATTCAATTGCCTTGCTTATAAAAAAATTTGAGTAAACCATTTTTAAAATTAATTCTACGCATGAAACACACGTTTTTAATCATTTTGATTTTTAAAATTTCGAGCCTTTGCATTGCGCAAACCGTCATCCTAATTGATTCCAATTATGAAAATTCTTTTAAAAAACCAATTGTTGCACAACGCAATATTCTTTACAAATTTGAAACGGATTCCATTTTTTTGGTGAATAACCAACGAATGATTATGTATGAAACTGTTATCAATCATTATCTGAATGACTCGATTGATAATGTGGCGTTCGGTATGGCGCGATTCTTTGATCAAAGTTTGCGTCAACTTTCAATCGAGTATGATAAACTCCATCGCAATGCAAACGAAACGCAACACGTGAGTGAAAATTTTATTGATTCCACCCGACAAGTGATTAATAAATCCATTGTCGCACTTGATAATGCACAAGTAAAATTACTTGATTCTCACAAATATTTAGATGGCGCTATCTATGAAATAAAAAAGCAGCGCAATAGATCGTGGCTTATTGCAGTTGCTGCCATTGCAACGGGGATTGGTATTGATAGGATTTTTATAAAATAGAAAACCATTCCTAGTTCCTTTATTCCCAAATACGGCAATCAATCCCTTCTTTTCGTACAATTTTTAAATTATTTTTCTCAGCTAATTCAACCATTACTTTTCTAAATAACGCAGGATATGCTGCAACAGCTTGTATTTGAAATTCAGATTGCGATTTAAAAATTTTATTATCTATCAGCAGTGCGTACGCGGAAAACGTGCAGCGTTTACCAAAAGTGGCGTAATCGTAAGGTGCTTTTTCGCAAAATCTTAGGCATTCGCTTTTAAGATTTTCTTTTTGTTCATTAGTGATTGGAAGTGTGATAGAAGTTAATTTATCGTTTTCGGATTGTTGCCCCCAATAACTGCGCGATTCCTTCATAAACACTGCATTAAAATTTTTACTCGGGAAAATATGTACAGGATTATTCTTTCTTCCAAAACCATAAATATAGCCGTCAATTTCAATTGATACATGGCCGCCCCACATTCCGCCAAGACGTGAGCGTTGATCTGTACAATCTTTTTTAGGAATTGAACCATGCGTGAAATGAATAATTATCGCGCTTTCGTCCGTATTTTTTATTTTTTGATTGAGTAGCGTTTGACGTGAAAAACTATAAGCAGCGTAGAGAAAAATATAAACAGCAGTAACAAAAATGATGAGCCAAAACAGAATGACTTTGAATTTTTTCATTTTTATTGATTTAGAAGGGAGTTGCACTTAAAACTTAATTTAATAACCTTCACTAATCGATTACTTCAAAAATAGTTATAGGATGTTTTTTATTTTTTAAGGCAATGTCGCCAATGAGTTGGCAATGAAAAGAATTTTTTACTTTTTCGTAAATCGTTTTGCTGATCACAATTTGACCTGGTAGCGCGGCTGATTGCAAACGCTGCGAAGTATTGACCGTATCACCGATGACAGTGAAATCCAAACGTTTTAATGCCGCCGAACCAATATTCCCCGAAATCATATCGCCAGAATTTATACCAATAGATACTTTAGGCATAAATGTTTCATTTTCAGAAATTTTTTCTTCCTGCGATTGAATTGATTTTTGAACAGCGAGGGAAGCTTCAATCGCTCTATCCGTGTGGAACTCGCCTGTAAAAACTGCCATCACGGCATCGCCCAAAAATTTATCAATATAACCTCCATGGAAAATAATTTCTTTCACCATAATATCGAAATACTTATTGATGAGCGAAACGACAAAATTAGCAGGTTCTTTTTCCGATATAGCGGTGAATCCACAAATATCCATGAAAACCACTGAAGCGTCAATATTTTCGCTGACGAGTAAAGTCGTTTCATATTCGGTGCGCGTCATAAATTGCAAAACGCTTTGGTCAACATACATTTTGAGAATGTTGTTTTCTTTGATCGCGCGAATGGTTTCTTTAATCTGCGTGGAATATTTGAGCGTTTTAACGAGCGTGAGTTCTAAATCTTCAAACTGAATGGGTTTGCAAATAAAATCGAATGCGCCGCGATTCATAGCGAGGCGAATATTTTCCATGTCGCCATAGGCAGAGACAATGACAGCTTGAATGAGTGGATTTTTTTCGTTCAGCCTGAGCAAAAGTGTTAAACCATCCATAATTGGCATATTAATATCGCTGAAAACGATTTCAATATCTGGATGTTTTTCGAGTAAGTCTAAAGCCATTTTACCGTTTTCGGCAAAAATAAATTCATACTCTTTTTCACGAATTTGGCGACGAAATTTTTGGCGTACGAGTTGTTCTAAATCATTCTCGTCATCAACAATCATAATTTTAGAAGTCATCATAATAACATAGTCAGTTTTTCTTTTAAATAATTAAAGTCTAAGGGTTTATTTAGAAAATCGTCAGCACCTAAACGCATCGCCAAAGTGTGATTTTCTGGATCGCCATACGCTGTAATCATCATAACAATGGGCGGAGGGTTTGGTTTTTCGAGTCGAACACGGCGCAATAATTCTAATCCACTCATGCCAGGCATATTAATATCGGAGAGAATCAGAATAGCTTCATGATCGTGCTCTTTAACAAAAGTTAACGCATCCTCGCCTGAAAATTTAAAAGAAAATTCAAACAAACCCTCGCGAATTTCGCGTCGGAAACGCTGAAGAAATAAAGTTTGAATATCTTGCTCGTCATCAACTACTAATATTTTCATCATCAGATTGTTATTGGTCAAAGGTAAGGTAGATTTATAATAAATTCTGTAAATTCTTTTTCTTTTGTTTCAATTTCTATTTTACCATTGTGTCCTCTGGTGATTATATCGTAAGCGAGTGATAAACCTAAACCAGTGCCTTGACCTGAAGGTTTTGTTGTGAAAAAAGGTTTAAAGATTTTTTCTTTCACGCTTTCTGGAATTCCAGTGCCGTTATCTTTTATGCGAATTTCAATCACGTTTTCTAATTTGTGTGTCGAAACAGTTACGGTAGGATT
>JAYVVO010000511.1:0-3061 GCA_043786955.1 Saprospiraceae bacterium | reverse complement strand
CGATTTTGATGATACTGATAGCCGTAATTTCAACCGACGTTGCAGACACATTATAACCCATCACTTTTGTGGAGTTATTAACTTTAATTCCTTTTTTGTCGTGAACTTCCGTAACCGCTAATTCGACAATTGCTTTTTCAATTTTTTCTTGCATCAAACCGCGCGCTTTAGAAAAATCGCGAATCGCTCCTGCCGATTGCAAACGCTTAATAGTGGGTCGCAAACCTTCGGCGAGTGCTATGCCGCACGGTGTTTCAACAGTATTTCCTTTCACGGAAAGTTTACCGTCTTGCGTTTTTAGCACCGTCGAAAGAATTTGAGTGATAAAAAAACAAGTGTATTTCGAGGCGACTTCGTTTAAAATATCGCTCGCATTAGCCGATTGATTTTCGTACCACGCTTCGTACAGTCTCGAAGAAGTATCTTGCAAACTCATAAAATCGTTGTAGTAAAGCGTTTTTATGGTAGGGTGAATTTTATCGTACTCCTTCAAACACAATGCTTTTGTAGGTTCATCTAAACCCATCCGATTGCAAACGTGCGTGAGCAGTGCACCATTGAACTGATAAATGAGATTATCAAAATCTTTGGGATATTTATTGGGCGCACTTAAAATTTCGAGCGCGCGGTTATCGTCCACATTAAATTGAAAATTCGCTTCTTTGTATGTCAGCTGCATGGCACGCGGAATAGACGTAGTTTGTCCACCCGTATCAAAAAAAACGGCGTAAACCATGTAAGCGGTTGCGCAGATAGCAGCCAAAAAAATTAATTGCTGCAAACTACTTGCTTTTTTATGTTGTTCAGGTTGTTTATGGTGCGTTGTCATAATCAAAAAAAGTAAAAATTTTCTACGAATGTAACATAAAATATAAAAAATTAAGCAATAAGCTATTACTTTGCACTAAATAAATCACTTTAAAACTTATAAAATGTTGAAACCTTATCAGGCGAATTTATTAAACGCTATGGCTTTACTACTCATGGGCGGTTGGGCTTTTTTAGAAAAAGGCTCTGCTGCACCCACTTCTCTCATTCCAGTATTTGCCGGAGCAGCTTTGCTATCTATGACGACTAAAATTAAAGATGGAAATAAAATTACGGCGCACATTGCTGTTATCATTACTTTCATCATGATTTTAGGTCTCATCGTTCCTTTGCGCCACGAGGCAGCTTTAGGCGATACGGCTGGAATTTTTAGATCCGTAATAATGTTATTAACCAGTATAATAGCGATGGTTGTTTTTGTGCAAAGTTTTATCGCAGCGCGTAAGGCGCGTTTAGCGAACTAAGAGAATTTAAATAGTTGATGATTTGGCTTTCTGAATCATCAACTAAATTTTATCCCTAAAAGTTATTTTTTAACGCCCCCAAAATTAACTACATTGATGCGCGTTAATGCTTGATAAACATACACCATGAGCATACTTCTTACAAAAAAATGGTGGAATACTATAATAATCTTGCTTTCCTTTTCAATCAGGATTATTGCCCAACCTACTGTTCAGTGGGATAAAACGTATGGCGGTTCAGGTTTTGACGATCTGACAACTGCTTCGCGCACACTTGATGGTGGTTATTTACTATGCGGTTTTAGCGGCTCACCAAACGGTTTTGATGTAACTGAATCCAGTCGTGGTGGAGATTCGGATTATTGGATTGTAAAAACGGATAGTCTTGGAAAAAAAATAATTGATAAACGTTATGGTGGATCTGGGCATGATGTGTGTCAGAAAGTTATTCAGAATGATGAAGGGTTTTTACTCATCGGAGAAAGCGATTCTAACAAAAGTGGCGATAAAACGGAAGACTCGAAAGGTGGAAATGATATTTGGTTGATTCAAATTAGACCAGATGGGACGTTTGTGTGGGATAAAACGTTGGGAGGAAGTGGTGAGGATTTACCGAAGAGCGCGATTAAAACGGCGGATGGGGGATATATTATTGCGGCGCAATCAAACTCGAATGCGTCGGGAGATAAATCGGAGAATAGTCGCGGCGATTATGATTTATGGATTGTGAAAATTGATAAACTTGGAAACAAAATTTGGGATAAAACATTTGGGGGAAGTGGCAAAGATGATTATCCGACGGCACTTATAAAATTAAAAAATGGTAATTATTTAGTGGGATGTGGGAGCTCATCAGATGTGTCGAATGAGCACACGGCGCCGTCGCGGGGTTCGCGCGATTTTTGGATCGTGGAATTTGATGGTAATGGCAATAAAATTACGGATAAGGGTTTTGGGGGGAATGCGTCGGATGATTTGTTCGGCATTCAGCAGGTGAGCGACGGGTCAATTTTTTTGGCAGGGAGTTCTAAATCGGAAGCGAACGGCGACAAGACGACACCTAATTATGGCGATTCGGATTATTGGCTCATTAAATTGGATAAGAATTACAAGAAAATTTGGGATAAAACGTACGGCGGAAAAGCGCAAGATAATTTAGTGTTCATTGACCAAAATAAAACGGGATACATTCTCATTGGGGGAAATTCGTCGTCGCCAGCGAGTGGTAACAAAACGGATTCTGTACAACATGGATTGCAAGATTTTTGGTTATTGTATCTCGATGAAGAGGGAAAACAGATTTGGGATAGAAATTACGGTGGCGCAAGCAATGATGTGCCGAAAGATCTTATCCCCTCTGGAGATGGGGGTTATTTGATTTGTGGTATCTCTAGTAGCAATAAAAGTTTCGATAAATCGGAAGATTGTCGCGGTGAACAAGATTATTGGATTGCTAAAATTCGGTGTTTTTTTGACGTGACGCTCGGAAACGATACGCTGGTATGCAGCGCACGACCTGTCACGTTTGATGCCACAGTGAACAATTGCAAAAACTGTTTGTACAACTGGAGTACGGGCGAAGCTACGCCGCGCATCACGGTCACACCTGCGCAAACGCAAAAAATAAATATTACCATCACTTCCTCAGATGCGTGTATTTTCAGAAAAGATATTAATTTGGTGTTGATTCAGTCGCCCGATTCTGCGGCGTATATCGTCAAACCTCCCAGTTGTCGCGACGATAACAACGCAGTGATTGCATTAGATTA
>JAYVVO010000510.1:0-3074 GCA_043786955.1 Saprospiraceae bacterium | reverse complement strand
GAAGATTTATCCGAATTGCTAAAATCGTCTAAAATAATAGGTTCGTAACCTGCTTGCGAAAGTGCAACCACGGTGTGTGAACCAATAAAACCTGCGCCACCTGTAACTAAAATTTTCATGTTTTTATTTTTTTTGTTAACCTTACAACTTAAGGACAGCGTTATAAAACGGTTCGTTGGGCACAAATATGTGCCCCTACAGACGATTGTTCTGCGAAGTTTCCCGAATTGTCGTGTTTGATGTATGAATTGTTTCTGTAAGGGCACATATTTGTGCCCTCCGAACAACGAACATCGAACAACTAACCGTACGTCTCAATAAATTTTTTATAATGCGGTGCATCACTCAAAACATCTGCATCGCCGAACATAATAATTTGTTGGCGCGCGCGCGTCAAGGCAACATTTAGCTTTCTATCAACTCCATCTGCGTCTAACGAAATTATTGATTCGAGTTGTTGCGTGTTTTGCGCGCAAAGCGAAATTATAATGACATCGCGCGCACTACCTTGATACCGTTCCACGGTGTCAATCGTAAAATCGGAAGGATTTAACCCAATTTCAGAAATACGATTTGTAAGCGTTGCAATTTGCGCGCGAAAGGGTGTGATAATGCCGACCGACCAACCTCGCGATTTCCAAAATTGTTCGTAATGCGTTTTTAATAATTCTAATACAGCGTCAGCTTCTGCTGTATTAATTTTACTAAAATAAGCGCCTTGAGGGTTTTTAATATCAAAAAAATGAACACGTTTGTTGCTTTCTAAACTGCGTAAGTGTTTAAAACCTACGAGATTTTCTGATTGATGTCGGCTAATAGCTGATAGCTGAGCACCGTAAAATTGTGCGTTCGGAAACGCCATAATATCGGTGTGCATTCTTCCTTGTTCACTCAGCATAGCGAAAACATGAGTCCAATTTTTTATTTCTGCATTTTTAAAAAGTCTTTCGAACAATGAACTGTGCATATTGTGCAAGCCTATTGCGTTTAAATCTGCGTCGGAAATAGCAGTAAATTTTTCATCTTGTTGGACAATAGCGGGTAGCTGTTTATGGTCACCGATGAGTGTAAAATGTTTTGCTTTCGCTAAAATTGAAACTATTTGAGGTTCTAAGATTTGCGACGCTTCATCTACAATAATTCTATCAAAATTTTTTAATTCAAAAATTTCAGGTTTTCCAACTACAGATGCTAATGTGCCGATGATTAAACTATGCGCCTCAAAAAATGCGCGCAGTGCAACCCGCGTACCAATATCTTTAATTTTTTGCTCGAGCAGTTGGGGCACATATTTTTCGGGCGTAGAAAATCGCGAGCCGATTCGGAAATATAAAGGTTTTATCCAATCACCGAGTGATTCAATCGCTTCGCAAATTTCATCCACAGCGCGATTCGTATAGGCTAAAATTAAAACCGTTTCCGACTGTTGTCGCACAAAGTAATCGGTCAAATGTTTTAGCATCACGTTTGTTTTGCCACTACCTGGCGGACCCCACAATAAAAAATAATCTTTCGATTGCACAACGCGTTTAAAAACAGCATTCTGAATGTCTGTCATTTGCGGAATATGCGGAACTTGTAACGTTGTTTCTGGTTGTTGCGGCGCAAGCGTTGCAAGTAGCAGTGATTTATTTTTAGGATTTGCATCCAAAAAAGAAAAAATACTGCGATACATATTAGAGAACATACTATCCAAGTGATCTCCCTCAATTACCCAAAAAGGATGTTTCTTAAAAATTGTCGTATTGTGTTGCGGATGTCGCAACCGAACTTTTATACACTTCTGATTTATTTCAACCAGCGTACATTTAAAAATTTGTTGTTGTAATGCCGCGTGCAACGTAGAGCCGCAATGCTTGGCGGCTAAATCTAAATATTTGTCTGAGCCGCCAAACATGGTGACTCTGCTATTAAAATGCGCATTTGGGTATAATACTACGATATCGCCTACGCGAAAATTAGCAATGAGTGCCGTTTGTTCCGTACGATCTAAAGTAATGATGGGATCGGATTGATCGCAAGCGTTCTCAGAAATTTGTAAATAGGCTAAGGCTTCAAAATTATCACGTTTGTTGGCATCGGTATTGCGCCACAATGATGCTGCACCTTTCGATCTATCCGTAATTCCGTCGCCGACTTTTGCCCCAAAATGTTCTCTAAAAATAAATGACATAAACGCAAAAAAATATTTTTGCTCTAATACACTCGCTTTTTCAAACAAAATTTTTCGGATGCGCGCCACGTCTTCTGCCTCATAACCCATTGCGGTTTGCGCCAAACGGTTTAATCGCGATTCAAAAAAACATACATCAGCATCGTAATTTTTACCTAATTTACGCAGCGACATTTCATGCAAAAGCAATTGATTGCGCACATTAAAAGCTAAATATTGTTGGTGCGCTTGCGGTGGTGCGAATTTGAGCGTGTGCACGCTTTCCGAAGAGTATAAAATATAATTAAGTACCGAATTTTTTTTATTTACCGTTGACTCTGCAATCGCATCGTAGAGTAGAGTTTGCGTGTAATGGTTGTTGTTGATTCCGTAGGGATTGGGTTTGTAAACTTTTCCTGATTTTAATTCTATAATTGCCGATTTATTTTCGCCGTCCTCATTCAAAAAATAAGCATCGAAACGACCTTGCAAACCGTATTGTGGCGAATAAAAAGAGGGTTCAATGTAGCACTGTGTACGTTCATATTTCTGCTCACTAAATTGTCCGTCAATACATTTTTTGATATTATACCAATGGCGTTTAGCATCAGCGCGCAGTTTTAAAATATCATCATCTGTAAAACTGACTAATTGAAGCGGATATAGGGCAAATATTTTTAGAAACGTTTGCTCGAACGTAACGTCTTTATCTGCAATAATTTGATCAAAAAAAAAGTTGGCGACGTTACCCATTAATATCGGCGTGGCATTGCGGCGTTCAGAAAATTTACTCAAAAACATTCTTAGCGGCTCGGTGCGATTATCTGATTTAAAACATTCTGCCACCGCTGTTACGTCAACCAAAAAATCCGGTTCAAAAATAAATGCGCGCGGTGTAAGTGTCGTAAGCGATGAGCTATTA
>JAYVVO010000509.1:0-3077 GCA_043786955.1 Saprospiraceae bacterium | reverse complement strand
AAAAGTATATTTAAATTGAATTTTGTCCCATGAGCATTAAGTTTTAAACGAATAGATATTGGCAGCTCAAAGCTCAATGCTAATGGCTCACAGCTATTTTGTATTAATAAATTTTTCAAAATCATTTTTAGTGCCGTTAAAAACATTTAAATCTATTTTTTCAGAAATTCCTGCGCAGCGTCCTGTGTTAGAGTATTGCCAAAATTGCCACGCTTTGTCGCCGAGTTGTGGCTGTTGTGGCGAATAAGAAGCAATCCAAATTGGATTTTTCGGAAAACGACCACGAATATACTTAGAATAATACGCTTGGTTACAATAAATGATAGGAATTTTTCGCGTGGTGCGCTCCACAATTTTTAACCAAACTATCATGCGTTTCAAAACGTAGTCTGGCGTGAGTAATTCTTTGGGCGTTTCTTTATCTTCTTCGATGTCTAACACGGGTGGTAAATCATCGGAAAACATCGTGACAGATTGTAAATAAAACTGTGCTTGCATGACGGGACTATCGGTAAAATTAAAAAAATGATATGCACCGCGCCTTAAACCATATTGTCGCGATTTATACCAAAAATCGTCAAATTTTTCGTCTTTCGCTTTCGCACCCCGCGTGGCGCGCATAAAAACAAAATCAACCTTGTTAGTGCCGTCATCCATATTTTTAACGGCTTCCCAATTTATGTTGCAACTGTAGTGACTAACATCAATGCCATACACTTCAAAATTTTCAGGTTTGCTGTCACTAAATTTTTTCCAATTACTGTTTGTAACGGAACACTTCTCACCAAATAAATTTCCTGATTTTTTTTGTTCTATCCAAAAATACGCCATTGTTCCGAAAAAAATAAGTGCAGCATACAACAAGGAATGATTCGGTTTTTTAGCGATTTTGCGCGGCGTTATATTTTTTGATTTAGATTTCAAAATTCTGGGAATATTGAGCAGAAGTTATTACTTAATTTGCGGTTGCAAATATAATTCCACCAGCTCGTTTTAAACACTCTCTTATAAATTAAAAATGCTTAAAATAATTTTTTGGAAATTATTGTGAGCATTTTTAATTTATAAGAAAATCTGTTTACAGCATTTGTCCACCAGAGACTTCGATGCGCTGTGCATTTATCCATTTTGCATCGTCTGTGCATAAAAAAGCAACAACGCTGCCAATATCATCGGGTAAACCAACACGACCTAAAGCAGTGGCAGCCGCAATACCAGCATTCATAGCAGGGTTATCTCTTACAGCACCACCACCAAAATCAGTTTGAATAGCACCAGGAGCTACTATATTTGCGCGAATTTTTCTGCCCCCTAATTCTTTAGCTTGGTACTTTGTTAAAGTTTCCATCGCCCCTTTCATGGAAGCATAAGCAGAATAATTATTCAGGGAAAAGCGCGCTAAACCAGATGAAATATTTACAATTCCACCGCCATCATTCATGAGTGGCAAACTTTTTTGCGTCAAGAAAAAAGGACCTTTGAAATGCACATTCATCAACCCATCGAATTGTTCTTCTGTGGTCGTCGCAAACGGTGCGTACGTTCCGAATCCTGCATTGTTGATTAAGAAATCAAATTTTTCCGCATTGAAAACTTTTTTCAAAGAAGTTGTAACAGCATTAAAAAATGAATCAAAACTACTCGTTTCTGAAACATTTAATTGAAGTGCCACTGCTTTTTGTCCTAATTTTTCAATTTCGGAAACTACTGCATCTGCTTCTTCTTTTTGGCTGTTGTAAGTTAGAATTACGTCTAAACCTTTTTTGGCAAGGCTTAATGCCATATCTTTTCCTAATCCGCGACTGCCGCCTGTTACTAAAGCAATTTTACTCTGTGTCATTTTTAGATGTTTTTAATCCTTCTGACGTTTCAAAAATAAAAATATTGAACGAAATTTACCTTTTCGTCTTCAAACTATGCTACAATATTATTTTTCTTGAAAGAATTAATTATTCAAACTGACGTTCACGCCAATTTGAAATCGAATGGGTAGCGTGTGCGGATCAACTAATTTTATAGTCGTACCTAAGTCACTACTCACTATTGCTGAAATTTGATAAAAAAACTTAATATTTTTCCAACCTCTTCGCGCAGTGAAAGACGGTTCAAGAACGTTTGTCGCAATTGTTCTTCTGTTACTTACATTGCCGATCCAATCTATTTCGCCCAGTGTTAGGTAAGAATATCTGAAAGCCCAAATAAATTCAAATTCACCAGAAATATTTCCAAGTGCGGGTTGAAAAAAATATTTTTGATAAGGCGATTGAAAAACGAGTGTTCCATCTGTTTGCATCGTCTGAATTGTTTTGCCTTCTCCATAACCGCCATAAATTTCCCACCGCCAAGTAGTTGCAGTATCTTTTTTTGAAAAAAAACCTATCCCGAGTTCTCCGAAAGTTTCGCGGTGTTTTTCATCAGTTGGGTGAGATATCCCCAATAATTTAAAATCAGAATAGTGCGCGTCGTAATTTGTAATGGCACCATTTGCCATTATGCCTATTTGATTAGTTACAGCGTAAGCTGTTTGCAAATCAAATCCAGATGTTCCAACAGCTAAATTTAGTTTTGTATTATTTTTTTGGATGAGCATTGGCGTATTTAACGAATTAGGATTGTAAATTCCAGAGCTACAACTCGAATAAATAATTAGAAATAAAAAAAGGCGGATGATTTTAGTGAGATACTTGATTAAGTTTGACTTTTTGAGCATGATAAAATTATCTGTAAAATTTTGATGAAACCAATTTACAGTATAATTAAAATCAGACACAACGCCCTACCCTATTTTACTTCTTCAGTTTACGTCTTATTACTTTGCTGTGACAAATGTGTTTAAATTCTGTGGGTGAATCAGATAATGCAATAAAAAAAAATTATTTTAATCGCGCAATAATAGTTTTATTTCCGACTGCCATTTGATTTATCTCTACTAAAATTTCAGCATCAAGCGGTAAAAAAATATCAACGCGCGAACCAAAACGAATAAAACCCAAATCCTCTCCTTGAATCGCTGTATCACCTACTTTAGAATAAGTTATTATTCTCCGCGCAACGGCGCCTGCAATTTGACGCAATAA
>JAYVVO010000508.1:0-3078 GCA_043786955.1 Saprospiraceae bacterium | reverse complement strand
CGCGAACCGCATTGACACGTCCGTTACCACCGCCATTAGGTGTGCTTGTTGGTCCTATTAAAGTCCAACTACCAGCACCACGCGTTTGCGTCTTATTTTTCAATTGCTTTATGGCATTTTCGTGCGCTTCACCCATTGCTTTAACATCACCGTTAAATTCAGCAACACGCGGCTCAACGTCGTGCGACCAACGCATGAACTGAACGATACCTTCCATTTCTTGTTCAAAACCATCCCCATGATGTTTAATTCCTATTCGCGCTTCTTTGCGCGCTTCCTTTCTAAATTTTGATAATTTACTGCCGTATTGTTTTAAAAAAGCGGCTTTAACCTCATTATAATTTGCGCCCGTCTCGCGTAATTGAAGCCAATTTTGTGCTTGCAAAGTATTGTAGGGGAACATAATTGTGCCCACCAAAAAAAATAGACCGAGTAAAACTAAAAATAATTTATTCATAGCGTATTAATTTAGTTGCTCGTTGATAGTTGTTCATTGTTAGTTTGTTAGTACACAATGACTAACAACTATCAATGAACAACTATCAACTATTGCGGTGTTTGTGTTATTAAAATTGTCGTAAGTATTGAATTTAAATTGGAAAGAATAATACTTCTGTCGTTATTGGCATTGGTGTATTTAACAATGCCGTCCAAATTTAAATCTTCATTGAAATATCCTGATACAACACTTGTTAAAACGCTATTCAATCGTCCTAAAATAATGGCGCGATCATTTGAAGCATTCGTGTATTTAATTTGTCCGTCGCCGTTTGCATCACCTGCCCACATACACATTGTAGCACCCACATTTTTTTGTGCGTTTGTCCCATACGTTGCCATAGTAGAGTAATCGAAAGCGGTAGGATTTTCTGAAAAAACTTGCGCAGCCGAAGTCGTAACACTCAAATGATTTCGGTGTTTTATGGTGATGTAATAATTGTCAGTAACTACACCGTTAAAAAAAACGGGTGAAACGCCGTCGAGTTCAACCACATCGCCATCGCTTTGTAGCAGTGCACTGCGCGTTTGTAAAACAGTGGCGGGCGTATTTTTGTCTCGTAATTCAATTTTTAGCCAATCCACAATCGCGTCGTTACCAGAAACAGTTAAAACATTTGTATCAGTAATTGTGTCTAAAGTACCGTAAGGCGAAGCGATTGGAAAACTCGGCAAAGTACGCAGTGCATCGTTCATTAAACTAGTGCTGTTATTGTATGGACCTTGTAAAAAAACTTTAGACTTGAGCGTTAATCCCGAACGATTAATAAATGTACCTGTAAAACATAAAGACATTTTAGGCATATATTTTACTTTGTGTGGCACTAAAACGGTACTCGTGCAAGATGGCACAAGTCCTTCTTCCCAATTTCTGCAATCATTCCAATCATTCGTGCTGGCGTTACTCGTCCATATAGAAATTTTTGTTTTGCTCGCTGAACTCGACGCGCTCATTACTTGCGGTGCAGTATAGCTAAGGCGCACATAACATTTTTGACCAACAGTATTAGTTGTTGTATTGCGCACTTTAACAGTAATCCATTGAGTGGTAGCATTCGCAAATGAACCTGACACAGTTGCATTGTTGCCATTATTAGTGTGCAATAAACTTCCAGAAAGATCGTAAAAATCAATTGTCAGACCATTACCAACTGTGCCAAGCGTAAGTGTGTAGGCAACAGAATTGCCTGCATTGGCAAAAAATTTTCCTACTACCCTATCATTCGGCGAATTATCGGGCGTTTTTCCACCTTGCCCCAGACTTTTACAATTAGAATCTCCAAGATCGTTATCCATTTCCCATTCTTGGGTTGTAACCGCATTGAGTATTGGCGTGTAATCTAAATAATTAAACATTGCTGCAACAGTAGTGAACGCAACATTATTTGGAACAGGCGCCCAAACGCTATAACCATGACCAAAAACGCCAGCCACACCATGATTAACAGCTTTCGTTTTTATGTAAACGCGTTTATCACTCTGTACAACCGAAGTTGTAACGCCATTCGCACCAGAATAATCTTGCAAAATGGCTCCAGCAGGAAAATCGGAATCAATCCAAATATCTTGATCGGTGCTGTATTGATCGTCAACTCCAATAATCGCTTTCGCGGAACGTTCAAAAACTAAGTGATTCGTTTTGTCTGAGCCTGTTGGAAAAAACGCGCCACTTTCTGAACTCCTGACTTTATAATCGCCTGCTTTAAATTGTAATTTTTGATGACATTGAACGATGTTGGCAATATCATTCCAAAGCGGTAAATCTGTAGTATTGGTTGGCACGTGCGACCAACGTTTGCCAGTAGTGCCGAGATTAAAAATATCTTCAAAAAAAACAATTGGGTTACCATCCATCGCCATAATTACGGCATAAGCCGCCGAAATGCGTGGCTCGCGTGGATCTATATGATTGCCGTTGCCGCCAAGTTCGTTACCCGTATCCCAACCTGTCGCATCACCTAAAGGTTTTGAAAAATTTCCACCCGACAGCGTATCAACGATTGGGCGAAACGTATCGTGACTATTTACAAAAGGCACAGTTCGATGTACGCGCGCAGCAGGTGATGCGTAATCTGAATAACGTTTATTTTGCTGCAGCCCTGGCAGTAATGAGAGATCAAAAGTGCCGTTAAAATTTTTAGAGATCATATCGTACAGGCTTCCACCCGAACCATACGCGCGCAAATTAAAATCGAAAGTCCCAGTGTGTTCTTCATACCCAAAACCCAAACTCGCTTGCGCCACTTCTGTTACGTAAGCGTCTTCATCACTCGTCTGACCAATCCACTCACCCACATTCGTCATCGCATAACCACCGTTCGCCACACCCAAATTATATTTTACGTTTCTAATAGCATCACGCTGAACGTTTCGGTCATAATGTTTTACCGCATCCCACCTAAAACCATCTACGCCCGTTTGTTTTTTAAACCACGCCAACCAATTAATAGCACCGTTATACATATAGTTCGTGCTTTGTGATGGATTATAATAAGGTCGAGAAGTAGGATATCCACTCGGTGCACCAGAAGTAGGAATGTTTGAACTTAAACCAAAAGAAACCGAAGTGTAATCAATATC
>JAYVVO010000507.1:0-3078 GCA_043786955.1 Saprospiraceae bacterium | reverse complement strand
CGAATGCAAGCTAATAGTGCATAGCTAATAGCTCATAGATATTAGCTTTTAAACGCAAATAGAATTATTTTTGCGCAAAAATAAATTAGAAATATGGCGCGCCCAATTTTATTCATTGATAGAGACGGAACTTTAATCGTCGAACCTGCTGTTACGCAACAAATTGATTCGTTAGATAAGCTCGAATTTTTACCACAGATTTTTAATTATTTAGGTAAGATAGCCGAAAAAAATGTGTACGATTTAGTTATCGTTTCCAATCAAGACGGTCTCGGAACAGATTCTTATCCAGAAGCAGATTTTCATCTTTCGCATAATAAAATGTTAGAAGCTTTTAAAAACGAAAATATTATTTTTAAAGCTGAACATATAGATAGAACCTTCCAACAAGAAAACGCTTCGACTCGAAAACCAAACACAGGTATGTTGACTGAATACATCAACAATCCGTTGGTTTATGATTTACCAAATTCGTTTGTCATCGGTGATAGATTAACGGATATAATTTTAGCAAAAAATTTAGGTTGTAAAGGCATTTTAATTCATCCCGACGCGCAAGAACTTTTAGGACACAATCCAGAATTAAAACCATATTGTGCTTTAACGATAACTCATTGGCGCGACATTTATTACTTTTTGCATAATTTAGGAAGAACAGCACACGTAAAGCGCAAAACCAAAGAAACGGACATTGAAATATCTCTGGCATTAAACGGCAGTGGTGCGTCAAAAATTTCCACGGGATTACATTTTTTTGATCACATGCTCGATCAAATTGCGCGACACAGTTTGTGCGATTTAACGATAACAACCAAAGGTGATTTACACATTGACGAACATCACACGATTGAGGATACAGCATTAGCACTCGGCGAAGCTTTTAAAAAAGCGCTCGGCGATAAACGCGGTGTTGAGCGTTATGGTTTTTGTTTGCCGATGGATGATGCGCTTGCGCAAGTCGGAATTGATTTTGGTGGACGACCTTGGTGTGTTTGGAACGTTAACTTTAAACGCGAACGCATTGGCGATGTGCCTACGGAAATGTTTTTTCATTTTTTTAAATCTTTCAGCGATACGGCGTTTTGTAATCTCAACGTTTCTGCGGAAGGCGAAAACGAACACCACAAAATTGAAAGTATATTCAAAGCGTTTGCCAAAGCGATAAAAATGGCAGTTCGATTTGATGAACGCAACGCCAGTATTTTGCCATCTACGAAAGGGGTGTTGTAGGAAACAAGAAAAAAAGGAATTGGGAAAAAGTAACGAGGATGAATCAGTTTTTAACAAAAAAATATAAGTTATGCACTTAGATAAAACGAAAAAGTAATCCAGAAAAATAGCTTTTTGTTCCAATTTTATCCTCATTGCTTGTTAAGGTTACTATCTTTACGTTTTTTGAAATTTAATTTTATTTCTGTGCAAATTATTCCAGCCATAGATATTCGCGATGGCAAAGTTGTTCGATTGACTGAAGGCGATTACAATCAAATGAGTGTTTATAAAAACACGCCACTCGATACTGCTAAAATGTTTGAAGATGCGGGTTTAAAAAATGTGCACATTGTTGATTTAGATGGTGCGCGATTGGGAAAAATTATAAACTATAAAATAATTGAGCAGATTGCTGCCAAAACAAATTTAAAAATTGATACTGGTGGCGGGCTTAAAACGCACGAAGATGTGCGCATTGTATTTGAATGTGGCGCAAACCAAATAAATGTGGGCACGTTAGCTGTAAAAAATAAATCACTTTTTTTGGAATGGTTGAATTTTTATGGCACTGAAAAAGTAATTCTGAGTGCGGATGTGCGCGATGAAAAAATTGCCGTTTCTGGTTGGGAAGAAGCGACTAAAATTGATTTGTTTGATTTTTTAAACGATTATATTTCACAAGGATTAAAATATTGTGTTTGTACTGATATTTCTAAAGACGGAAAATTACAGGGGGTTTCGATTGATTTGTACAAAAAGATTTTGGAACAATTTCCTACTTTGCAATTAGTTGCATCGGGTGGTGTTAAGGATGTAACAGATATTGAAAACGCGCAAAAAATAAATTGCTACGGCATCATTATCGGTAAAGCATTGTACGAAAATAGAATTTCTTTAAAAACTCTCGTACATTACCAAAATTAGTTGTTTGTTACAGGTTGACGATTGTTAAAAAAATAAATCATTCGGCGAGTTACAAACTACGAACAAAAAAAATATGGAAAATTTTGTTGACTACGTAAAAATAATGATGCGCTCCGGAAAAGGCGGCGCAGGCTCTGTACATTTTTATCGCGCTAAATATATTCCGAAAGGTGGACCTGACGGCGGAGATGGTGGAAAAGGTGGTAGTATTGTGCTGCACGGCAATAAGCAAATGTGGACACTGCTCCATTTAAAATATCGCAAACATATTTTTGCACAAGACGGTGTGGCAGGTAGTGGCGGCGATTCTTATGGTAGCGATGGTGGAAATATGATTCTCGAAGTGCCGCTCGGTACGATTGCTAAAGATGCTGAAACTTTTGAAGTTTTGGCAGAAGTGACAGAGAACGATCAAAGTATTGTGCTTTTAAAAGGTGGTCGTGGTGGAAAAGGTAACGCACATTTTAAAACAGCGACGTTTCAAACACCGCGTTTTGCGCAACCTGGGGAAGAAGCGATAGAAAAATGGGTGATTTTAGAATTAAAAGTATTAGCTGATGTCGGTTTGGTTGGATTTCCTAACGCGGGTAAATCAACACTATTGGCGTCTGTAACGGCTGCGAAACCAGAAATCGCTAATTATCAATTCACAACTTTAGTTCCAAATTTAGGAATTGTATCGTATCGCGATCACAGATCGTTTGTCATGGCTGATATTCCAGGAATTATTGAAGATGCACATCTCGGTAAAGGTCTCGGTACGCGATTTTTGCGACACATCGAACGCAACTCAACTTTACTTTTTATGATTGCTTGCGATACTTCACAAGGAATTGAAAACGAGTATGCTATTCTTTTAAATGAGTTAAAACTTTATAACGAAGAATTACTGTTCAAACCGCGCGTTATTGCTATCACTAAATGCGATTTAATTGACGATGA
>JAYVVO010000506.1:0-3079 GCA_043786955.1 Saprospiraceae bacterium | reverse complement strand
TACTAAAATTTTAGACAAACAAAAAGACTCTGAACCAACCTTCGGGCTTCAATATTTTGTAAATCAGAAAATAATCTCAGGAAATTATGTTGTAACGGACGATAAAAAAGTTTCTACTAAAGTGACTTTTAATTTCGAAGGCACTGTTGCGGTTTTGCCTAATGCCAAAACTTTTTACATCAGTACAGATTTTATTGCTGGACCTACACCAAAGTACCACCAACTAATTCTCGATCTTTCTCAAAAAACTCAACAAAGTTTCATCCTTAAAAGTCAGAGAAACTATTTTGATCTATTTACTAATAAAGGAGATGCAGATGAAGAAACTATTGAGCCAGTTAAAATAAAATATCATTTTGTAAAACAATGAGCAAGTAGTTAGGAGCTATGATCTGTTAGTATAGTTAATAATATGGAGTCAAAGCTCATGGCTCATGGCTATTATTTCTTCGGTTCATCTGCGCCATACCCATATCCGTATCCGTAGCCATAACCATAATTATAACCATAACCGCGAACTGCTTCAACACCATTTAAAACGACACCCATTTGCGGCAAACGTTTTTCAGTGAAAACTTCATTTAATAGTTCCACCAATTGGAAAGATGTTTTCTTGAAACGTGTAACAACTAACGTAGAGTCTGCTATATCTTTTAACAAAAACGAATCCGTCACTAAAGCGAAAGGTGCGCTGTCGAGAATGATGTAATCAAATTCTTTTTTAAGCAAATTAATCATGGTGCGCAACTGATCGGACATCATCAACTCGGATGGATTCGGCGGAATTGGTCCACAATCAATGTAAAATAAATTGGGTAACGATGTTTTTTGAATCAGATTTGGTAATTCAGATTGACCCAATAAATAATTCGTTATGCCCATTTCGTCTTTCTTTTTATTGAGGTACGTGCTGAGTTTAGGTCGTCTGAAATCGAGACCCAAAACAATCACTTTTTTATTAGAAAGCGAAAATGTGGCGGCAATATTAATGGTTACAAATGTTTTACCATCCCCACTTTCAGGTGATGTAACAAGTATAACTTGATTACTCTTTTGACCAGTGGCTATAAACTGTAAGTTTGTACGCAAGTGACGGAACATTTCTGAAATAGCCGAGCGGCTTTTTTCATTGACAACAATCGCAGTCTCATCTTTCGTAAACGCGAGCGTTCCTAAAAAAGGCGTATTTGTTCTGGTGGTAACATCTTTACTATTGCGCAGTTTATTATCCAATAAATGCAGCACCGTAAAAATACCTGCGGGCAAAAGAAATCCTAAAAGCGAGAGCAAAATAAGCACTTGGCTTTTCTTCGGAAATACTTTTCCTTCTAAAATGGGTCTGCCTAAAAACTGGGCGTTATTTGTTTTGGCTGCAATAGAAAGTGCTGTTTCTTCACGCTTCTGAAGTAGAAAAATATAAATCGTTTGCTTCAATTGTTGTTGACGTTCAATCTGTAACATCTTGCGCTCATTTTCTGGCAAGGCTTCAATCTGTTTTTCTAAAGGTTTAGCGTCCTGTTTTATTTTTTTAGTTTGATATTCTATATCATTTTGGGCAGATTGCGTACTCAAAATTAAGTTTTGACGCATGGCTGCAAGCTCTCTATCATAGCGCGTAATCAGTGGATTATCGAGCGTAGCGAAGCGCAATTTTTCTTCTCTTTCAACCAATTTTTCATTGTACTTTTTTATTAATTCAATGAGGCTCGAACTGCCAGCACCTAAATCGCCACTAATCGGAATAGATTTGAGTTTATAATTATCGTCAACCAAATAGTTTTTAAAATTCGACAAAAAGTTAGCTTTAATATCGAGCATCTGTAGTTCATTATCCTTGGCGTTAGCTCTCTGAACATAATTTTGTGCTTGCATCGGTAGTTGTAATGAGAGCTTCTGGCCTTTTTTAAAGCCTTCTACTTTTCCTTCCACATTATCAAGTTCACCAGAAATATAATTCACACGGTCTTCAATAAACTTGAGTGTTTGATTGCCGGCTTTGTTTTTATCTTCTAAGTTTTTACTGTTGTATTCGTGCACCAACCAATAATTAATATCTAAGGCGCGTTTCACATTGCTGTTCACTATGGCGATGCTCAGCGCGTTCGACTTTTGAACTTTATTGATTGTGAGATTTCCGATAACAAAGTTATTCGCTAATCCTTCTGGATTTTTTACTTTAATCTGATACGTGCCGGGATCAATGGTTTTACTTTTTTGTAAAATAAAATTGAACTTTTCAGATTGTGTTGGCGAAATGGCGTTAGAAATTTGAAAAGGGGAACCATACTGACATTTTAAACTGTCTTTGCCATTAGCTGAAGTAATTGTAAAATCTTGCTGATTGGCGTCAGACTTAAAATTGATAGTAATTGTTTTCGATAGCGAATCAACAGAAAATAAAGGAACGAGCGTGAGCGCATTTTCTTCATAAATCTCTCCCGTTTTTATCCGCCCGATGCTATAATATTCGATATTCATTTTCATCGTGTCAATAACGCGGCGCATTAAAGACGGTGATTTTAAAACCTGTATTTCATCCTCTAAAGCATTGCCACCATCTTGTCCACCGATATCCGAAAATTTTTCAAGGGATTGTACCAATGCTTCTTGCGAAAGTTTATTTTTTTTCTCATCTTGTATGAGAATAGTTGATTTAACTTTATAACTTTCATCAGCATATCGCAAATAAAAGAAACCCGCGCCGAGTGCAAACGCGATGGAAATGATGAACCAATACCAATTATAGGTGAAACGAATCAGTAGGCTTCTAAAATCTATACTATTCTTATTTTCTTCTGTCTCTATCATATTTAGTTGATGGTGGATAGTTGATGATGGATAGTTGATGATGGATAGTTGAAGTAGGTGTTCATATTTGAACCCCGTACTTTCAAGTATCAATTAAGCTTCTATTTTTTTGAAATAATTATTAAACTGATAATTGATAGAATTGCCGATATAATAACAGAGGCAATTGGTAGCGCTTTATCTGTTTTGTCTTTTAGTGACGGCGCTTTATGAATGTTAGCTTCAACATAAATGACGTCGTTCTGTTCCAAATAATAATAAGGCGAAGTTA